>WGLZ01000012.1 GCA_016471375.1 Cyanobacteria bacterium RI_101 | reverse complement strand
TTTGCCATTAACCTTATCTCGCCCCCTAAATCCCCCAATTCTGGGGGACTTTGAACTCAGAAAGGCTCCGAACTCCCCCCAAAATTGGGGGGCTGGGGGGGCAAAACGAGGCTGATGGGTAGATGTGTGTACACGGTAGCTTGCCAAGGGGGGCACTAGTCGGAGTCTGTTCATAATTCATTTAAATTTGCTATATAACGTCTATATTCGAGAATAAGAAAAGCCGTCCTCAATTAGACCTAGTTTTTCAGTAAAACCAATTTTAATGACTCCGACCCCAGTTTCCTCTCAATACGGTCTTGCGATCCACGCCGGCGGCGCTCAGTTAGGGCTAGCCTTGGGGAACGGCCCGACTCTGCTCCGACAGGAAGCGCGGGATACCGGACGGGAGTTAGCCAATGTTCTGCAAATTCGGTTGGGCGAGTTTTTAGCGCCCTTGGATTGGGAAGACCTCGCCTATCTAAGCGTTGCTCGCGGGCCCGGCAGTTTTACGAGTTTGCGCATTGGCTTGACCTGCGCTCGGATTATCGCGCAACAGTTTTCCTTGCCCCTCTTTACGTTTTCCAGTTTGCAAACTTACGCTCAGTTTCTCCAACCGGAGGCGTCCCTAGTGTCGGTGACCCAAACCGCGACCCAGGGCAAGCTCTACGGCGGCGTTTATCGGATTCGGGGGAGCCTAGCCCAACCCTGGGAAGACGCCCCGACCCCCAATGACCGTCTTTGGGCGCCGGCGGAGTGGGAGGACTATCTGGCGACCTTGCCCCAAACCCCCTCGCAACTCCAGACGCCCGACAATCTGGGGGAAACGGCGCCGGCGCTGTTAACCTTGGCTTGGTCTCAATGGCGGGCCGGCGCCCGACCGTTCTGGGTTGAGGCGACGCCGTTTTACGGTTAGCTCGCGGGAGCGAAAACCTCCAGGGCCTTGGGGCAGAGTTCAAACAGCGCCGGAGTGCGGGCGGTGATTTCTCCGTCGGTATTAATCCGTTTGGGGTGACGGGTCGAGAGGCTAATTTTTTGGCCAGTCCAGTGGGAAATACCGACATGGTCGCCCAACTGTCCCGTTTTCAGCGCCGAAAAGAGGAAAAAAATATGCCACCAGCGGGGAATTTCCAGACTGTATAAATCGAGGCGCTGGTCGTCAATGGCCGCATCCTCCACGATGGTAAGCCCTCCGCCGTAGTGACGTCCGTTCCCCACGGCAATCTGCAAGGCTTGGCGTCGAATCGGCTCCCCGTCGTCGACCCGCAGTTCGACGCTAAAGCGTTTGGCTTTGAGCAGGGTTCGGGCCGCGGCGAGCGCGTAGGCCAACACCCCCCAGCGCCGTTTACTGTCCTTGGAGAGCGCCTGCGTGATTCTAATGCTTAAACCGCAACTGGCGACGTTGAAAAAGTATTTGCCATTGACCCGACCGAGATCGATAAACTGACGATGGCCCTGGGCGATCACGGCGCAGGCCTCCGGCAGGGTTAAGGGAATTTTGAGGGTGCGAGCGAGATCGTTAGCGGTGCCCAAGGGCAGGATTCCTAGAGGCAAGCCGGTTTCCACTAACGCTTCCGCGGCGACGTTGAAGGTGCCGTCCCCGCCTCCTATCACCACGGCGCTGACCCGGTGACGATAACGATAGATACAGCGCCCAAAGTCGGCGGGGTCTCGAACTTGTCCAATAATGTAGTTGACCCCTAGGTCGTTAAAGCTAGCCACCGCCTCTCCAAAGCGCAGAAGCCCCCGCTGGGAGTGGAGGTTGATGAGCAACAAAATCGGCTTCGTCATGGCGGGGTTCCAGGCGGGCGGGCCTTGTTATTAAGGATAGGGCGATTTTCCTAAAGATTAACCTTCGGCGCTCGTCAGACCGACTCAAGCTTATCCCTTGGCATTAACGGCAGAGCTTGGGGCTTGCGGGGCGCTAGTCGTCAAAGCGGGCTGTTCCCCAAAGGAAATCCCAAGGCTGGGCCCCGCTCTCCCGGCGCTCTCTGATTTTTGCGATTATAGGGGAATATCGTTTCCACTGATTTTATCGATTTTCTAACCGTTATGAGCCATCCCACCCACGCCCACCTCACCTTTACCCTCGCCAAAAACTTAACCCTCGCTTACAAAGAGCAAACCAAACGCCAGAAAGAATACTACATGGGCGCCAAATTGCTGGAAATTGGCGTGGAGCCGAAAAGCGCCGTCTATCGTTGGTCGTTGAAAACCAACCCCGCGGAGGAAATCTGGACCTACAGCGCCTTTTGGGGGGAATCCAAAGAACAACTGCTGTCCGGCTCCTATCCCCTGAAAGACGCGGAACTCTTAGATTGCGCCCGGGCCAACGCCGCCCAGGGGTTGCAAACCGCCGCCCAACTCTGCGGCTACGGCGAGGATACCGGGGCCTTTGAAACGGCGCTGGGGGAAGCGGCCCGGGAGGCGGGTTTACACCTCTCTTCCCTTGGGGATCTCTTGCCCAAGACCCCCGGCGGCGTGCAGGTGGCTCCGGAGTCCATTTCTTCCCTTTAAAGCCCCAGTTCCCGGTTGAGTTTGCCGCTTTGGTAGCCTTCCAGATCTAGGGTCACCGTTGTAAAACCCAGGGCCCGGAAGTCCGCCGCCAGCGCCGGCAGGTCGGTCTGGGCCACAAAGGCTTGAATTTGCTCCGGGGGCAGTTCAATTCGGGCCACATTATCGCTGGATCTGACTCGGAGGTTTTGATACCCCCGGCGCCGGAGATACATTTCCGCCCGTCCCACCCGTTGCAGTTTTTCCGCGGTAATGGTTTCGCCGTAGGGAAAGCGGGAGCTTAAACAGGGCTGGGCCGGTTTGTCCCACCAGGGCAGTCCCAATTCCTGGGAAAGCTGGCGAACTTCGGCTTTGGTCATCCCCAACTCCGCCAAGGGAGAGCGGGCGCCCCGCTCCCGGGCCGCTTGGATGCCGGGGCGGTAATCCCGGAGGTCGTCGGCGTTGACCCCATCGACGACGTAGGGAAAGCCTTTACTCCGAGCTAGGGGTTTGAGGCGGTCGTGAAGTTCGCTTTTACAAAAATAACAGCGGTTAACGGGGTTAGCGGTGTAGTTGGGGTTGGCCATTTCCTCGGTTTCAATCAGTTCGTGGCGAATGCCGATCCATTCCGCCTGGCGCTGGGCGTCTTCTAGATCCTCCGGCAGGAGGGAGGGGGAAACCGCCGTCACCGCTAAGGCCCGCTCTCCCAAAACGTCGTAGGCAACCTTAGCCACCAGGGCGCTATCCACCCCGCCGGAGTAGGCTACGAGCGCTTGATCCATTTCTATAAAAAGTTGTTGGAGTCCCTGAAGATGGGGATTGGGCATGGGCAACCATTCCGTTAAAATCAGCCAGTTATACAGTTTAAACCCATCCCTCCCGCTATGTCCCGAGCCTATCGAGTTCCTCCCGCCCTAACGCCCGGCGATTCCGCGATGGTCGTCGCCGCCAGCGGCGCCGCGCGGGAACCCCAGGCGCTGGCTCAAGGAGTCGAGATTTGGCGCAAACGGGGTTATCAAGTCCGCTTTAGCGACCATTGGCAAGCCAAAAACGGTTACCTAGCGGGAAGCGACGCCCAGCGCCGAGATTCCTTACTACAAGCTTGGCAAGACCCCCAAATTAAAGCCATCCTCTGCGCCCGGGGCGGCTACGGCGCCGCTCGTTTGTTGGAAAATTGGACTTGGCCTCCCCTAAAAGAGCCGAAATGGCTGATCGGGTTTTCCGACGTCACCAGTCTGCTCTGGAGCTTGGCGGGCCAGGGGATTACGGCGCTCCACGGGCCGGTTTTAACCACTCTGGGAGCGGAGCCGGATTGGTCATTAGAGCGCCTGTTTAACTTTTTGGAGGGCGGCGCTTTGGCGGAATTACAGGGTCAAGGTTGGGGCGGAGCGCCGGTTCAGGGGCCGTTAATCGTCGGTAATTTAACCGTGGCCACCCATTTACTAGCCACGCCCCTTCTGCCGGATCTGCGAGGCGCGATTCTAGCGCTGGAAGACGTGATGGAGGCGCCCTACCGTATTGACCGGATGTTGACCCAATGGCGTCTGTCGGGGCTTCTTCATCAGTTGGGCGGTTTGGCTCTGGGGCGCTTTAGCCGGTGCGAAGCGCCGGGGGGTTACCCCAGTTGGAGCGTCGGGGAGGTTCTGCGGGAACGGTTGGGGGATTTAGGTCTGCCTATCGTGGCGGATTTACCCTTTGGCCACGACGGCCCTAACCCTTGCCTACCCCTCGGCGCCGAGGCGGAGTTAGACCCCGGCGCCGGAACGCTGAGAATTTTGGGGGCTTAGCCGGCTGTTAAATGGCTGTTAAATAACCGCAACGTCTTTTCCCAGGCGTCCGCCGCCGCTTTAGGCTCGTAACTCTGGCGCTGATCGCAGAAAAAGCCGTGGTCGGCGCCGGAATAACGGAAAACGCGATGGCGGGGATTCGCGTTTCTGAGGCGGTCTTCGATTAAATCTACATCCTCTACCGGAATACTTTGATCCTCCAGTCCAAAGAAAGCGTAAACGGCGCCGCCAAAATTTTCAACATACTCTAGAGCGGGTTTGCCGTCCCCCGGACTCCAATGGGGAATACCGGCGCCGTAGAAAGAGGCGGCGGCGACGACGGCGGGTAAGGACGCGCCCATAAAGGCCACTAAGCCGCCGAAACAAAAGCCGATTAAACCGACGCCCTGGGTTTGAATTTGGGGCAATTGGTAGAGAAAATCGATGGTGGCTTGAAGGTCGCCGAGAACTTCCTCCCCTTGGGTTTGCGCCTTATAACGCTTGCCCAATTCAACCGCTTCCGGGGTGTAGCCCGTTTCAAAGCCCGGCGCTAGGCGCTGGTAAATCGCCGGGGCGATGGCGGCGTAGCCTTCCCGAGCGAGACGCTCCGTCACGTCTCGGATGTGGGCGTTGACCCCGAAAATTTCCTGAACCACAATTACCGCGGGGAAGGGGCCCGGGCCCTCGGGGTAAGCGAAATAGGCGTCGATGGCGAGGTCTTGATTGGGAACGGTCACCCACTGGGCGCGGATAGGAAAGGTCATGGTTATTTTTTTAACGAGCGAGAACGTATTTAAACTCTTTTGAACCCGTAAAGCCGCTGAGTTGCGCTAACTCGTCTAATAATTTAACCCCCGGCTCAATTTTGCCGTCAATCTCCCAACTGGGGAAGGATTGAATTTTGGCGTCCACGCAGGCTTGGGTCTGGGGATTTTTGCCGCTGGGGTCGCATTCAATATAGATTAACTCTTCCATGGCCTCCTTGCCAAAGAGTTGTTTTTGCTCAAAGCAGTGGGGACACCAAAAAGCGCCGTACATTTTAATGCCCTGAGCGGTTAAATGTTTGGCTAGGGCGATTTCTCCGGGGCCCGAGGCGGTGGTTACAGGCCAACCGAGGGGAGGACGGGGTTGGGCGGTGATGGCGGGGATGGGGGTTTTGCCGTCGGCGTTGACCCCGGGGCCGTCGGCGCTGGCATAGACCCCAAAAGCGCCGATGAGGGTAATCATGCCGACCGCGATGCAAGTTAACAGTAATTGTCCCAATTCTTCCCACTCCCGACCAACGACCGCCAAAATAAACAACAGCAGAGAGCAGGTCGCGGAGGCGATACAGTAAAGACAGGTTTCTTGCAGTTTAAAGAAAGCGACATACATCAGGTAACCGCTAAAAACCGCCATGGCGGTGCCCCCCACCAGCAGGAGAAAACCCGTCGTTTCCTCCAGTTTTTGTCGTTGTTTTTTATTGGCGTCGCCGTTGACCAAAAACGGCGCTAGGGCTAAGGCCGCCATGACGATATAGGCCACCAGTCCGAAGACGCTGAGGGGAACGCCGAAAACCTTAGCGTAGGAACTCTGGAGCACGAGGTCGCAACTGGAACCGCCGGTGGCGGGATCGACGGGACAGGCCGCGCTCCCCCCGGAGAAGGAGACATAGGTCAGATAGGTGGTGATGAAAATGCCAACGACGGCGACGGCGCCCATGATCAGGCGGGAGTAGCGGTGCAACCAGGGAGTCGAGCGACGGCGAATCATAGCGGGGGGAGACGCGATTGAAAAATTCCCTCGATTTTAGCAGGTTTTTTTGCGACCCTAATCCGGCTCCGTCGTCTCCGGTTCGTCGTCGTCCAAGGTCGGGTTTTCTTCCTCGGCGCCGGCGATGACCAGATCAATTTGCTGGCGATAGTAATCGACGTTTTTAATCTCCACGGCGATGTCGTCCCCCAAACGGAAAGTTCTCCGGCTTTTGCGCCCCACTAAGGAACTGTGGCGGGCCCGGTACTCGTACCAATCATTGCGGAGGGAACTCACGTGAACCAGACCTTCCGCCAGAAAGTCCTCTAGTTCCACAAAAAAACCGTAGGACTGGACTCCGGTAATCAGACCGCGGCAGGTTTGACCGACCCGGGCCCGGAGTTTTTCCGCTTTCCGCAGTCCCAAGAGGTCTTTTTCGGCGTCGGCGGCGACTTTTTCTCGGTCGTTGAGATGGGGAACCAGCGGGTGGAGGTCTTCGCTGAGGGAATCCTGAAGCGCCGGGGGCAGGACGCTCCAGTTAATCTGTCCGTAGCACTCCCGAGAGCGGAGATTGACCCCGGTTTTCGCGTGTTTTGTCCGCCGGTCTCGCCCTTCCGTTAAGACGAGTTTGAAGACGCGCTGGTTAACTAAATCGCCATAGCGCCGGGCGGGGGCGACGCAATGGGCGTAGCCGTCCCCGTAGGCGAGACCAAAATGGGCGGCGGGATGACTGTAATATTTGGGAGCTTTCAGGGTTTGAAGCAGAAGATGGTGGAGGATCGGTCGGGCCTCTAGCTTGTCGAACCCCTGGGCTAAGCGGGCGAAATCCTGGGGAGTCGGGGCGGTTTCGGGGTCAAAACTGACCTCTAGACCCAAATTCTGAACCAGCTTCAGCGCGTCTGTCAGGTCTTCCCAATCCGGCGGCGTTTGACCGCAATAGAGCGCCGGCAGGCCCAGTTCCCGGAGATGACGCGCCGCTTGTCGCTGGAGGACAATCACCGCCTCCATCAGGAGGGAATGCAGGGGCAGAGCGGGGGCGTGGGCGACGGCGCCGATTCTGCCTTCGTCGCTAAAGAGGAGGGGGGCCTGGCTCTGGAGGGTAAACCCGCCCCGTTCTAGACGCCGGGCCCGCAGTTGGGGGCAGAGTTGAAAGAAAAGGGAGTGGAAGAGACCGCCAAAAGCGCCCAGTTCCGGCGCGGGGGAGTCCGCTAACGAAGCTTGAACCTCGGAGAGATCAAATTGTCGATCCACCCGAACCACCGAGGCTTCATATTCAAAATCCGTCGTCTCTCCCTGGGCGTCAAAGCCGAGCCAAAAAGACAGAGCGTCCCGGTCGGCGCCGGGGATAAAACAATAGTCCGCCGTTAAGCTGTCGGGTAACAGCGGGCTGGGCGACTCCCCTAAAAAAACGCTGGCGCCCCGGCGGCGGGCCTCTCGGTCGAGGTCGCTGTCCGGGGGAATCGCTTGGGCGACGTCGGCGATGTGGATTCCCAAACGCCAACCCTCCGGGGTCTGCTCTAGAGTAAAGCCCATTTCCGTCCAGGGCGTTTGTTCGGAGCCAAAACTAAAGGTCAACTCCGAGCGGCAGTCCCGGCGCTCTAGGGTTTCCCGGAGCGGCGCCGGTAGCGGAAAATCCGCCGGCCAGGGGCCGGGGAGGTCGTGCTTGCAGGCGACAATATCCACATCCCGAGCCGCCTCGGCGGTACTGCCCAGAACTTTAGTCACCAGTCCAAGGGAGAGACGCTGGGCTAGGGGATAACGGGTAACAGAGACATGAACTAAATGATCCAGAACCGTCTGTAAATCTAACTCCCCGGCTTGAAGCTCCAATTCAAACAATAAGCGGTCGTCCAGGGGCACGGCCCGAAACCCGTCTCCCTCTTGTTTGACCTGGGCCAAAACCGAAGGATTCGCCCGGTCGAGAATCACTCTGACTTCCCCCTCCGGGGAGCGGCGCCGACTCCCTTCCTTAATCATTTTCACCAGCACCCGGTCCCCGTTCCAGGCGTGGCTGAGGTTGCCTTCCCGAATGTAAATATCTTCTCCGTCCTCGTCGTCCTGGATAGCGAAACAAAAGCCCTTGCTGGAGCAACGCAACTTGGCTTCCACGACTCCCGTCTCCCAAACCCGTTTATATTTGCCCCGCTCCCGAGTCAAAAGACCGAGGCGCTCTAACGCGTCTAGGACGATGCGGAGGGTTTCCTGGGTTTCTTCGCTTTCGCAACCCAACTTTTTTTCTAGCGCCTTCGCCGCCACAAGTTTATCTTCGCTAAACTGGGCTAACAGAGCGGCGATTGTAAAATCCATGGGAAGCAATCCTTGTAACGGCGGAGAGTAGAGGGGCGTTGTGTCGGTTCAGTCGTCTAGCGCCCCCGGGACTGGGATTAATCGGACTTGACGCTCAACCCAAAACCCTTTAACCGGTTCGGTTCAGTCGGGGAGGGCGGGAAATTGCGATCGACGGGGATTGAGAAATAAATAAAGAGCGACGCTATAAGACAAAGCTCCACTCCAGCAATCCAAGACAAAAACCAAGCCGGGATAGAGATTTAATGGGGCGACTATGGCGGCTGTTGAGGTTTATCCTACCAGAAAAGGGCACATCCTTATCCACTTTTCTCCGGCGCCGGGGGGACTTCGGAAAACCGCCAGCGCGGCCGGGGGTCGGATTGGTTATAAAAGGAATAGTCCCTCTCGCTCTGATGTGGAGAAATTGGATTTTATGAGTAATACAAGCAACTTTCGCCAGGCGATGCAGGAGGCCCGCTCCCAAAGCCTGATCGGCCCCAACGTCATCTCTAAGGCCCTGCCTTTTCTGGGGGGCGGCCTTGTCCTCACGGCGCTGGGCGTCTACGGGGGACTGGGCGTCATGGCCGGCAGTCCCGCCCTCTTTATGCCTCTCTTCTGGGGGGCGCTGATCGGCAACCTCGTTCTCTTTTTTGTGGCTCGGGGCGTGGCGGAACGGGGCAACGACGGCGTCGCTCTACCTCTGTTGGCGCTTTATAGTCTCCTCTCGGGCTTTACCCTCAGCGGCATTGTGGCCCTAGCCCTGGGCACCTCCGGGGTGGGCGTCGGCGGTATCGGCGTCGCGGCGCTGGCCTGCGGCATTACCTTCGTGGTAGCCCGGAGCGTCGGCTCTAACCTCTCCGACCGGGACGGTTTGGCGTTGACCCAAACGGTGCAACTGGGCTTGATCGCGCTGGTGGTGGTGGTGCTTCTCCAGGTGGTTCTTTCCTTCTTCGGGGTGTTCACCCCCAGTTGGTTAGAAATCGGCATTTCCGGTTTGGGCGTCCTGCTCTTCGCCGGCGCCTCGGTGGTGGATTTCTATGTCCTGCCCCGAACCTACAACGATAAGCAGTACCTCTCGGCGGCGCTGTCGATGTACTTGACCTACATCAACCTTTTCATCTTCATCCTGCGTCTGCTGATCGCCATTAATAGCCGCGACTAGACCCTAGATGTTGAAGTTTCTTAACCCGCCCCTAAGGGCGGTTTTTTTATCCTTTCTCCGGCGCCGCCCACTGACTCAGGTCTTGATTTTGCAAGGAGAGAACGTCATAACTGCCAAAAAGTTTAAGAGCGTCGGTATAGGGTTTCAGCGCCGCTAGGGCCTCTTGAAAGAGCGGATTATCTTGGCTAATTTCCAAATCCATAAAAAATAGATACTCCCCCAAGGAGCGTTTTGTCGGCCGGGATTCAATGCGGCTCAGGTTAATCTCTCGCTCCGCCAAAACTTGCAGGGGCTTGACCAAAGCGCCGGGGACATTGCGAAGCGCTGAAAACGCTAGGGCGGTGCGGGCGCCCCGGAGACTCGGCTCGGCGCCGACGACCCAAAAGCGGGTGCAGTTGTCGGGATAATCGTTAATGTTCCGGGCTAGGAGGGGAACCGGAGACCAGAGACCGGCCTGGGGAGAGGCGATGGCCGCGGCGCCGGAATTGCCGCGGATTAACCCCAGCGCCTCGGTCGTGGAATTAACGGCGACGGCCGTCGCCTGGGGCAGATTTTGGCTTAACCATTTTTGGCACTGCCCCAGCGCCTGGGGATGGGAATAGACTTGGGTAATGTCGCTTAACCGGGGCGCTTCGCTGTAGAGGGCGTGGAGGATGGGAAGCACCAATTCCTGTTGGATCTGGAGATTGCCCTGTTCCCAGAGGGTGTCGAGGGTGACGGCGATGCCCCCTTCCGTAGAGTTTTCCACCGGCACAATGGCTAAATCCGCCTCTCCCAGGGCGGCGCTGAGGAGAGTCTGAGCGATGCTGGGACAATCCCGATACTTCGCCGCTAACCCCCGGCTCCGCAGAAAAACGGCGCTGTAGGCCCGGGCCGCCAGTTGGGAGTAGGTGCCTTGGGGGCCGAGATGGGCCAGGGTGAGGGAGGACATGGTTTCAGATGACAGATATCAGATGACA
Source organism: Cyanobacteria bacterium RI_101 (assembly GCA_016471375.1). Classification (GTDB taxonomy): domain Bacteria; phylum Cyanobacteriota; class Cyanobacteriia; order Cyanobacteriales; family Microcystaceae; genus Synechocystis. The sequence continues at coordinate 11,143 of WGLZ01000012.1, read as the reverse complement.
GCGATCAGTTGGCAGGCAACAGTTATAACAAGTCTAAGTGAATCAGACACAGGCTCCGGTTAGCCCCCCTTGGGAAAGCTACGGCATGGGCAGATCTCGGTTAAAGACTCAGTTTTGGCGTTTGATCCCCCTTGTATCTTAGAGGGTGAGTGACAGAGCGTTATCGCCGGGTCATCAAGACCGAGATTTAGTCCAGGTCGTCACTCATTTCAACATATAGCGGTCGTAGGTGATTCGTAAATGAAGCTCTTTGCGATCAAGGATAGATTGACCCCCCCCGCCCCTCCGCGGGAGGGGAATTTATCACAGATAAGTCATTGCTACGGTTCCCCTCCTTTGGAGGGGTGGCAGGCGTAGCCTGACGGGGTGGTCAAACTGTGGAGATTTATAAACAATTTGCGACTGCTATAGAACGAAGAAGAGCAAAGAAGAACGAAAAAGTATTTTATACTATCTAAAGAGGGCAAAATCATGGCGATCAGCCCCAAGAAGCAGTGGTTAGGTATTGATGTGGGCAAAAAACGCTCGATATTCTTTTACCCCCATCCTCAAAGGTCTGGCAAGAGGTAAACTAACTAAGGGGCTGGGAATCGATAACCAAAATCCTCAAGGAACAGGAAATTGAGTTAATCGTGGTAGAGTCAACGGGCGCATTGGAAATTAGTCATTCTCTCGATGTTGCCGGAACTGGGAGAACTCCCGGTTAAAAAACTAGCCAGTATCGCTAAATTCCCTCTCCCTCCTTCGACAGGTGTTACAGTGAGCTTGCCGAACTGCTCAGGAACCGGGGAGAGGGACTTAAAACCTAGATATAAACAGGGTTTTGGCTCCCCTTCTCCCAGAATTGGGAGAAGGGGCCGGGTGATACCCTGAGCGCAGTCGAAGGGGATGAGGGCTAACAAACGTCGTTCTCACCCGTTTGCAAACCGCTATAGTCGCTATTTGATAAACAACATTTCCTGATAGGTGGGCAAGGGCCAGAGATCGTCGGCGATTTCCCCTTCCAAACTATCCCCATAATCCCGAACCTCGTCCATCAAGGGACGGACGATTTGAGCCAGATACCGCATATGCTCCTCGGAATTGGCAAAATCATGATTCTCCAGAGCGGCGCTGAGCTTGCCGACTTTTTCCATCATGCTCTTCACCAAAGCCGAAACTTTTTCCAGGGTTTCCGTTTCCAAGTCCATACCGATCTCCTTCAGGCTGAGGATCGTATTGCCAAGGTCGGCGAGATAGCGAACGGCGGCGGGATAAATCATCGTTTTCGCCATGTTGATCACCAACTTCGCCTCCACCTCTAGCGAGAGAATATACTGCTCGGCGTAGGTTTCGTAGCGGCTGGCCAGTTCAACGGGAGAGAGAACCCCTAATTCGCTGAATAGATTCTCAATATAGGTTTCCTTGAGGACGGGTAACGCGTCCGCCGTCGTTTTTAGGTTGGCTAAGCCCCGTTCCGCGGCCAATTGATGCCACTCTTCGGAATAGCCGTTGCCATTAAAGACCACCGCGCCGTGCTCGTCCATGACTTCCTTGAGGACGATCTGAATGGCTTGGTTGAGGTCGGCGCCTTTGCCGAGTTCGGCTTCTAATTTATCGCCGATCCAGTTCAGGGAATCCGCCAGCGCCGTATTCATGGCCACCAACGGCCCCGCGACGGATTGTCCCGAACCCACGGCCCGAAATTCAAAACGGTTCCCCGTAAAGGCGAAGGGAGAGGTGCGGTTGCGGTCGCCGGGATCTGTGGGCAGGACGGGCAAGGTGTCCACCCCAATATTCATCGCGCCTTTACCTTTAGATCCCGTAATGGCCCCCCGGCTAATCTGTTCAAACACATCCTCTAATTGAGAGCCGAGATAAACGGAAATAATCGCGGGCGGCGCTTCATTGGCGCCGAGACGGTGGTCGTTGCTGGCCGTCGCCACCACGGCCCGCAGGAGGGGCCCGTATTTATGAACGCCCCGAATCACGGCGCCGCAGAAAACGAGAAACTGAGCGTTGGTATGGGGGGTGTCGCCCGGATCGAGTAAGTTCCCCTGGGTCGCGTTCCCCACCGACCAGTTAACGTGCTTCCCAGAGCCGTTAATGCCCTTAAAGGGTTTTTCGTGGAATAGACAGACAAAGCCGTGTTTTTTGGCCGTGTTCCGCAAGACCGTCATCAACAACTGTTGATGATCCGTCGCCACGTTAGCCGCCTCAAAGAACGGCGCGATTTCAAATTGGCCGGGAGCCACCTCGTTATGCCGCGTTTTGGCGGGAATACCGAGTTTATATAACTTTTCTTCCACATCCTGCATGAAGACCTGAACCCGTTCGGGAATGGCCCCAAAGTAATGGTCGTCAAACTGTTGTCCCTTAACCGAGGCTTTCCCAAAGAGAGTCCGGCCTGCCAACAAAATATCGGGCCGACTATTGGCAAAGTTGGCGTCAATCAGAAAATACTCTTGCTCGGCGCCGCAACTGGAATTCACCGGGGCCACGTTCTGATGACCCAGCAATTTCAAGACCCGGGTGGCCGCTTTATTCATGGCGGCGTTGGAGCGCAACAAGGGAGTTTTCTTATCTAAGGCTTCTCCCGTCCAGGAGACAAAGACGGTGGGAATACAAAGAGTCGAACCATTATCCGTTTCCATGACGTAGGCGGGACTGGTGACGTCCCAGGCGGTATAGCCCCTGGCTTCAAAGGTGGAGCGAATACCGCCATTGGGGAAGGAGGAGCCGTCGGGTTCCCCCTGAACCAGCACTTTGCCGGAAAATTCGGAGATCACGGAGCCGTCGCTTTGCACCGAGATAAAACCGTCGTGCTTTTCGGCCGTGGCGTTGGTGAGGGGATAGAAGACGTGCGCGTAATATAAGGCTCCTTTGGAAATCGCCCAATCTTTCATCGCCACGGCCACGACGTCCGCCACCGATATATCCAGCTTTTCGCCTGTTTGAATAGTCTTTTTCAGGGATTTAAAAACTTCTTTGGGCAGGCTTTCCTGCATTTTGCCGATCGTAAAAACGTCCGTGGCCCATAATTCTTCGAGTCGCTTGGGAGGCTTGGCGGGAATAGGATCTCGATTGGTGATTTGATAGATGGCCTGCAAACGGGACTCATTTCCGCTCATTACGATTCTCCTGGGATGAAAACCAGGCAATAATACTGAAGATGAGCGAGGAGTTTCGTGACTAAAATTACATTCTTAAGGGCCGTGTCAGGGAAAAGCGCCTCCCTCGTAACCTGAGCCTTCTTTTTTGCCGAAGCGGACTTCCTCGACTTAATTCTCCGGCTCCCATTGCCAGAGTTGAATTTCGTAGCAGAGGTGGCGCTCGAAAATTTCCCGAGCGCCTAAGCCTTCTTGCACCAAAGCGCCGAGATAACGGTCGTAGAGTTTGCGGAGAAGCCAATGGAGGGGCGGCGCCGCGATGGCCAGCAGTTCGCCGCCGTAGCGGAGGGTGCTCAAACCAAAGCGCCGGAAATTGACCACGCAGAGGTCTAAAGTCGGCGCGATCTGGGCGGAAATATCTTCTTGCTCCAGGCGGTTAAATCCAGCCCCCGCCAGCGCCGTCGCCAGTTCCGTCGCTAAACGACAGTTGGAAAAAATGCCTTCGGTATAGTCGGCGTCCCGGCGCATCATATCCGCTAGGAGTAAATATCCCCCCGGCGCTAGGAGACGAGCGGCTCCCTGGGCGATATCCGGCGCCGCGATGTATTGACTGCTTTCGCTCAGGAGAATCAGATCATAGGTGTGGGCGCTGGCAAAGGTCTCAAAGCCAGTGAGATGGAACGGCGCTCTGCCCCTAGTGGTTTCCCGAAAGCGTTCTCCCTGGAAAGCGTCCGGCGCAAGTCCTTCCACCTGAAAACCTTTGTCTAACAAATAGGCCGCGTTGCCGCCGATGCCGCAACCCACATCGAGGATGGTTTTTGTCTCGGCGGGGATTAACGCTAGGAGCTTAGCGGCGTAATCCGCCTGAGCCTTCCGCAGGCGCTCGATGGTCAAGTCCTCTGGGGATTGGGGTAAAGGCTCCCAGTAGCCGTAGTGAAGAAAGGGGGAATCCGTCAGGCCAAGATAGTAATTGATGGCCGCGTTTTGGTAGCGAGTGGGACGGGAAAACTGGCGATTCTCGGGCATGGGATCTGGTATTGGGGGCAAGCTGACCCTGAGAACAAGCCAGGCTAATGGAGGGATTATACCGCCCTAGGCGGGACAACCCGCGCATAGCGGCGCCGGGCCCGCCCCTTCTCGGGAGCCGAGGGGCGAATTGGGATTAAACTCCTTGCAAGAATCTTGCTCCCTGTGGGATAATGACAGACTGCGTATAAATTTTGAAGTCTCCATCGTTAACTATGGCCAGCAAAAAAGGAAAGGGCGCCCGGCTGATTATCACCTTGGAATGCACCGAGTGTCGCTCCAACCCCGCCAAACGCTCCCCCGGCGTCTCCCGGTACACCACCATGAAGAACCGCCGCAACACCACCGCCCGTCTAGAGTTGAAAAAATTCTGTCCCCATTGCAATAAGCATACGGTTCACAAGGAAATCAAGTAAGTTTTCAGATTATAAGCGCCGTTCCCCGACTGTTAACCGGATCAATTTTGGAGTTATTTTTTTAATGGCCATGAACTACTATCGCAAACGTCTCTCTCCCCTGCCTCCGACCCAGGTCATCGACTATAAAGACACGGATCTACTCCGTAAATTCATCACCGAGCGGGGTAAGATTCTCCCCCGCCGTATCACCGGCCTCACCGCCAAACAACAACGGGATCTGACCACCGCCGTTAAGCGGGCCCGTCTGGTGGCGCTGTTGCCCTTTGTCAACGAAGAAGCCTAAGTCCCGTGGAAAAGGGCGAGCTGATCGAATTTCGACTCCAAGGCGAGCGCCGTCTGGCGGTGGTAGATCGTCCCGACGGCAAAAAGGACTGGTATGTGGTGGATCAAGGGGGTCAAAACCATAAAATCCGACCCCAACGGGCCGAGTACACCGTTCCCGGGGGCCCCTACCAAGCGGCGGATATCGCCCCTTTTCTAGCGGAAGTCGAGCCTTACCTTGACCCCGGCAGTTTGGAGGTCGCCTGGGAATTATTGGTGGAAGACAATCAAAGCGTTAACCCCGCCCAACTGGCCCAACTGCTCTTTTCCGAGCAAAGCCCCGCCCAATGCTACGCCGCCCATCTCCTGCTCAGCGAAGACCGCGCTTTTTTTAAACAGAAAGGCGACGTCTACGAACCCCGCTCCTTGGCCCAAGTAGAGGAAATTCGGCGCCAGCAAGCTGTCGAGGCCCAGAGAGAGCAAGAGCGCCTCGGTTTTTGCGAGCGCTTTCAGCGGGCTTTAGGGGGAGAAAAGACGGAATGGACGAATACCGACCGCCAGCGCCTAGAGAGTTGGGAGCGCTTTGTCCTCTTCCCGGAGCAAAGCCACCGACCGGCCCAGGACTTATTGCAATCCTTAGGGCAGGCCGCCACCCCGGAAGCGACCCTACGTCTCTTGGTAACCTTGGGATGGTGGAGCGCCCATGAGAATTTATTTTTGCGGCGCAGCGCCTACCCCCGGCAATTTTCCTCCCAGGTGGCTGACGTGACCCAGGCTCTTCTCCAGGCTCCCCCCCCCGACCCGGATTCCAACCGTTTAGACCTGACCCATCTCAAGGTCTACACCATCGACGACGAGAGCACCGCCGAAATCGACGACGGTCTCAGCGCCGAGACGCTTCCCAGCGGGGAAATTCGCTACTGGATTCATATCGCCGACCCGAGTCGTCTGGTTTTTCCCAATGACGTCTTAGATTTAGAAGCCCGCAAACGGAGCACGACTTTATACTTGCCCACGGGCATGATTTCCATGTTTCCGACGGAACTGGCGACGGGCCCTATGAGCTTAGTTCAGGGGCAAGATTGCCCGGCCCTCAGTTTCGGTGTGGTGTTAACGGAAAGCGGCGCCGCGGCGGACGTCCAGATCGCGGCCAGTCGCATTCGCCCCACCTATCGCCTCAGCTACGACGACGTGGAGGAAATGTTGCAGTTGGGCATCGCCGGGGAGCCGGAGCTTAAACAGTTGGCCGAGGCGGCCAAACGGCGGGAGCGCTGGCGCCGGGAGCAGGGCGCGATTTTTATCCAGATGCCGGAGGCGGTGATTAAAGTTAACGCCCAGGAAGAGATTTCCATCCAGATCCTCGAATCTTCCACCGCTCGCCAACTGGTGGCGGAAATGATGATCCTAGCGGGGGAAGTGGCGGGGCGCTATTGCCAGGAACACCAACTGCCGGTGCCCTTCCGGGGCCAACCCCAGCCGGATCTGCCCCCGGAGGAAGAACTCTTACTTATTCCCGCCGGCCCGCCCCGCTCCTGCGCCGTGCGGCGCTGTATGCCCCGCTCCGAGGTGAGCGTCACCCCCAGCCGCCACGCCAGTTTAGGATTGGATCTCTACACCCAGGTCACTTCTCCCATCCGGCGCTATACCGACTTACTGGCGCATTTCCAGATCAAAGCCCACCTCCGGGGGGAAAACCTGCCCTTTAGTCAGGACGAAATGCAGAATATCCTCTACAGCGTCCTCCTTTCCTCCCAAGAGGCTAACGCCGTGGAGCGTCAGACCAACCGCTATTGGAGTTTGGAATATCTCCGGCGCCAAGCAGATCAGACCTGGCAGGGGTTAATGTTGCGCTGGCTCCGGGAGGACGAGGGGCTGGGGTTAATTTTGTTAGAAGAGTTGGGTTTGGAATTGGCCCACCGCTTCGAGCGCCCCATCGCCCCCGGCGACCGGTTAGTGGTGCAGGTCAGTCAGGCGGACCCCCGCCGGGACGAGATTCGTTTCCGGGAGTTGGCCGCCGCGGCGACCTAGACGCGCCCCTAAGCGCCGAACACCTGGGTCAGACGGGCCATCGCTTCCTGAACCTTTTCCCGACTATTAAAGGCGGAAATGCGGAAATAACCTTCCCCGGCGGCGCCGAAACCGGAGCCGGGGGTGCCCACCACCTTGGCTTTATCTAGGAGAAGGTCGAAGAAGTCCCAACTGGAAAGGTTTTGGGGCGTTTTCACCCAAACGTAGGGCGCGTTGACGCCGCCATAGACCGCCCAGCCCAGCGCCGCCAGTTCGTCTCGAATCAAGCGGGCGTTTTCCAGATAAAACTGGATCAAGTCTTTGACCTGGGCCTGTCCTTCCGGGGAATAAACCGCCTCCGCGCCCCGTTGCACCACATAGGAGACGCCGTTAAATTTGGTGGATTGGCGCCGGTTCCAGAGGGGCCAGAGTTCCGCGGCGGCGCCGTCGGGGGTCTGGGCTTTTAGCGTCCGGGGAACGACGGTAAAGGCGCAACGAGTCCCGGTAAAGCCCGCGTTTTTAGAAAAGGAGCGAAACTCGATGGCGCAGTCCCGAGCGCCGTCAATTTCGTAGATGGAATGGGGCAGGCTGGGGTCGGTGATAAAGGCTTCGTAGGCGGCGTCAAAAAAGATGATGGAGCCGCGGGCCCGGGCGTAATCCACCCAGGCTTGCAGATGTTCCTTCGTGGCTGTGGCGCCGGTGGGATTGTTAGGGAAACAGAGATAAATTAAATCGACTTTTTGGCTAGGAATCGGGGCGGTGAAGTTATTCTCCGCCGTGAGGGGCAGATAGACTAATCCCGAGTATTCCCCCCCCTCGTTGGCTTCGCCGGTGTGGCCCGCCATGACGTTGGTGTCCACATAGACCGGGTAAACCGGGTCGGTGACGGCGATCACATTATCCTTGCCGAAAATATCCAAAATATTGCCCGTGTCGCACTTAGAGCCGTCGGAGACAAAAATTTCCTCGGCGCCGATATCGCAACCCCGACTTTGGAAATCCTGCTGGGCGATTTTTTCCCGCAACCAAGCGTAACCTTGTTCAGGGCCATAGCCTTTAAAGGTGTCCCGGCTCCCCATTTCCTCCACAGCCTTAATCATGGCTTGGCGACAGGCCAGAGGTAACGGCTCGGTGACGTCGCCAATGCCCAGGCGAATAATATCGGCGCCGGGATGGGCGTCCGCGAAAGCCTTGACCCGGCGGGCGATTTCCGGGAACAGGTAACCGGCTTTGAGTTTGAGGTAATGGTGATTGAGGATAGCCATGGAGGACGAAAACAAGAAAGTCTGAAATAAATAGTTTGCCATCTCCCCGTCCGAAAGTGAGCGGGAGAATGGGCTAAGATAAACCTACTTCTCCGGTCTTTCCTACCCCATGAGCCGCCCCCAACTTCCCCGCCGAGGCTACCCCGACCCCCAAACCGCTAAGCAATACCATCAAGCCAGCGACAGCGCCCTGGGACTGGTCTCCACCCACAGTTTTCCGGCCATTGTGGGGACGGCGGACATGATGCTCAAGTCGGCCCAGGTGACCCTGGTGGGCTACGAAAAAATCGGGAGCGGCCAGTGCACCGCCATTGTCCGGGGCAAGGTGGCGGACGTGCGGCTGGCGGTGGAGGAGGGCGCTAGAACCGCGGAGCAATTCGGGCAACTGATTTCTAAGCTGGTGATTCCCCGCCCCATGCCCAACCTCCAGGCGATTTTTCCCATCGGCAGTCATCTTGTGGAACTAGCCCAGCAACAACGGGGCTACAGTCGTCTCAGTAATCGCTCCATCGGACTGCTGGAAACCCGGGGTTTTCCCGCCATGGTCGGCGCCGCGGACGCCATGCTGAAATCCGCCGACGTCCAGTTGGCCTCCTACGAAGTGATTGGGGACGGCCTCTGCACCGCCATTATCCGGGGCACCGTGGCCAATGTGGCGGTGGCCATCGAAGCGGGGATGGCGGAGGCGGAGCGGATTGGGGAACTCCACGCGGTGATGATTATTCCCCGTCTGCTGGAGGATTTGGAGCACACCCTACCGGTGTCTAATTACTGGCTGGACGAGCAGGAACCCCTGCCCATGTTGCTACCCAAACAACAGGGCGAAAAACAACGGGAATTGGTGGCGCTACCGGAGTTGGAAAAGGCGGTTTTAGCGATGCCCCAAAAAGAGTTAGAAATCGAGATTCTGGAATAGAGGCTAGCCCCTCTTTTAACCATGCTTACCCAGCCCCCCTAACCCCCCAATTCTGGGGGGAACCGGATTAAGCGTCCTCTTTCCCTAGGGTAAAGACCGGCGGCGAGGCGGCGCTGGCGGAGACCTGAACCCGAGCGCCGACGGGGAGAGGGGTTTCTAAGGGCGCGCGGGCGTGGAGTTGGCAACCGCTGGGGGTTTCGAGACAGTAGCGATATTCTCGGCCCAAAAATTGTCGGTCCCGGATAATTAAAGTCCCTTCCGGGTCGGGCCGGAGGCGGAGTTCTTCTTCTCGAATCATCAGTTCTCCCGCTTGCCCCGGCGCCTCCGGTCGGGGTAGGGGCCAATCTCCCAATTCCGTGCGCCAACAGTCGCCGTAACACTGAGCGGGCAAAAAGTTGGCCTGGTTGACAAACTCCGCCACAAAGCGGGAGGCGGGACGGCTGTAAATGTCCTCCGGGGCGCCCCATTGCTCTAAGATCCCCCCCCGCATCACCCCGATCTGATCGGCGATGGCCAGCGCCTCTTCCTGGTCGTGGGTGACAAAGATGGCGGCCATCTGGGCGGCCTTGAGAATATGGCGAATTTCGTGCCGTAGGCGCTGACGCACTTGCACGTCGAGGTTGCTGAGGGGTTCGTCCAGAAGGATCAAACTGGGGCGGGGCGCCAGCGCCCGAGCTAGGGCGATTCGTTGTTGTTGCCCGCCGGAGAGTTGATGAGGGTAGCGCTCTCCCAGATCCGCCAAGCCCACTAGAGTTAAGACTTCTTTGACTCGGGCCTGGACGCCGCTTTTGCCTAAACTCTTCCGTTGAGCCTGTAAACCAAAGGCGACGTTATCCGCCACCGTCAGGTGAGGAAAAAGGGCGTAATCCTGAAAGACCATGCCGGTCTGACGGCGTTCCGGGGGCGCCAGGACGCCCGGCCCCGAAAGTTCTCGCCCGTCTAATTCCACCCGTCCTTGGCTCGGCGCGTCAAAACCGGCAATAATTCGCAACAGTGTAGTTTTGCCGCAGCCAGAGGGGCCCAACAGTCCGAGAATTTCCCCCGGCGCTAGGGTAAAACTGACCTCCTGAAGGACGGGGCGTCGGGGAGAGGAGAAATATTTGCCCAGCCCCTCCACCCGGAGCAGAACAGGGCGGGCGGGAGCGGTTTGGGGTAGAGCGGAATTTAAGGTGGCGGTCATGGAGCGGCCGTCGAGTCTTTAAAATAGTAGGGGCATGACTCCCTAAGTAAGAATCATTCGCAAATATTAGCATAAGCGATGGCGTTTTTTCCTCCAGATAGCTCCCAGTTTTTTCCCTGGGACGCCGTCTTGGCGCCCCAGGGCGCCGAATTTAAAGCGGTTCGAAGGGGTTTAGGCCCCAGAGTGACGGCCATTCCCGCCGGCGCCGACGCTGTAACGGCTTTTTTAACTCAATGGCGCTTGGGATTCACCGGGCCGCCCCGGCGGGTTTTAGTCCTCGGTTTAGCGGGGAGTTTAACGGCAGACCTCAACATCGGAGACGTAACTTTAGCGGAAACCTGCCGGCGCCAAGACTCGCCCCAGGTTTGGCTGACCGACCCCGAAAGCAACGCCCGCCTAGAGAGAGAATTGGGCGATGTTAAACGAGTTGACAGCTTGACGGTTCCCCAACCCCTCTGGCGAGAACCGGAAAAACGGCGCCGCGCTAGCCAATATTCAGCCCAGACAGTGGAAATGGAAAACAGCGCCGTTCTGGACTTTTTCGCCCCCAGCCAAACGCCGGTTACTATCCTGCGGGTGATTAGCGACGGACTGAGGGGGGATTTACCCAATCTAGAGGGGATTTATAACGCTCAAGGACAGTTGCAACCGGAGCGGCTCCTCCTCGCTTTTGCCCGCAATCCGCCCGCCGCCCTGAGGTTAATCCGGGGATCTTTGACGGCGCTCGGCGTTCTGGAAACCCTAGCTCGGCGCTTGGCCGATATAGCAGTCCTAGGTGAATCATGAACAGGCGCCGGTTGGCTCCCCCCTTTCGCCCTCACCCTAATCCCTCTCCCAAGGCTACCGTGTACACACAAGTCTTTGGTTTTGTCATTAACCTTATCTCGCCCCCTAAATCCCCCAATTCTGGGGGACTTTGAACTCAGAAAAGCTCCGAACTCCCCCCAAAATTGGGGGGCTGGGGGGGCAAAACGAGGGTT
>WGLZ01000006.1 GCA_016471375.1 Cyanobacteria bacterium RI_101 | reverse complement strand
TGTAAGGAATGAAGAAAATCGAGATAATTGGGCAAAGAAGGGTTGAGAATCAGATGACGAAGATGGTCAAAACCTAGACGAAAAAGGCTTTTCGCTCGACGACCATGTTTCTTGATGGGAATAGGATGGAGACGATGAATTTCGAGACCTGTTTTGAGAGACCAAGCCAAAGCTAAAGTTAGTAAAGCGAAAAGCTTACGAAGACGTTTTGGGTCAGTAAAGTGAGTAGATTCTAAGCAAAAGCCACGAGTCTTAAAGATACCAAACAGAGTTTCGATACCCCAACGCTGGGCATAATCCTGAATCAGACCTTGATAATCGGGCGCCCCAATGACGATAAGTAGAGAGTTATCAGGCAAGCGAACGGCCTCTACCGAAACAGGATAGCCCCAAACCCGACAAGCTCCTTGGAGACGTTGCGATTCACCAATAGCGAGATGAGCAAAAACGACATTAGCCGCTAAAAGCTTTCCATAACGCTCAATCTTGTCCGTAGCCCGAATTCTCAAACAGAAAGCCATTGAAGGTTCGAGCAAAAGATACCGTAGCCAAGCTTGACCAATAAATTCGCGGTCGCCACACAAGCAACGAATCTGCGCAGAGGGAAAAATTTTGAGCATCTCCTCCATAAAACGCATTCTTTCATCGCTGCTAGAGTTTCCTTTTTTCTTATTCAACATCCACCAGAGGATGGGAATAGCAACGCCTTCATGAACAATACCAATTGTGAGGATATTATAGGAACAACTGCCAAATGCCCAATTGGTGCGGTCAATGCTCAATATCCAGGGTTGAGGGATATTGAGCCAGCTAACGACGATGCGAGCAATTTGGATGTAATCTATCTTAAAGTCTGCGAAAAAGCGTTGCAATCGTTTATAGCTTGAATCCACCAGTGCAGAACCTTCAAAGCCGATGGCTAATTCTTTGAGATTGACTGTTTTTACCTTCAACAGGGCAAGTAAGAAGAGAGCGAGGAAGGAGACCCTTGCTCCGTGCCATCCCAAGTGAGGTTTGAGAGCTTGCTTCAATGCGCTATATTGATTCATGGGGTTTCTTGGATTAAAGTCATCTTCTAGGAAACCCCTTTTCTGCCTAATTTTCAAGTCCCTTGTTTTACTCCTTGTACTAAGTTTTGGGGTGAAGAGTCCAGCCATTTCGGTCAAAACCCTTGTTCAGTAAGGGTTTTATAGTTTTTGTCCCGTACTTAGCTCTCACTAATCTGCAAACCGCTATAGCTTGTCGTTCTCCGGCGCTAGGGATGGCGGTTCCCCAGTTCATCCTCGTTTCATTTTTGGATGGCAATGTAGAAGGAGCGATTTAAAGTGGCGATTATGCGCAGATTCCCATGGCCCGACGGTTACAATCTTCTTTGTCTCGCCCCAATACTGGGACTGCTCTACTCCCCCAACGCCCTAGCCCACGGGGGCCATGGGGATGAATTTCACCAAAGCGAATCGGCCCAGTCAGCTCAGGGCCTTACGGTCGATCAGGATACCATTCGTCGTTTGGATATTCAGGTAGAGCCTTTACAGTCTCGTTATCTAGATACCGGACTCAGAACAACGGGTCAGATTGAAAATCTACCGCAACAACGGGTTGAGGTCACCACTCCTGTGGGGGGGAAATTACTAAAATTGTTAGTTAATCCGGGGGATGCCGTTAGGGCGGGTCAACCTGTCGCCATTATGACTAGCGCCGAATTGGCCGAACTCCGCACCACTGCCCTAGACCGACTTAACTCGGCGCTGGCCGCCATTGAAAAAGCCCAAGCTGATTTGCAACTGGCCCGGGAAAATTACCGCCAACAGCAACAGGTAGCCCAAAGCGAAATTGCAGAAGCCCGCATTGCCAAGGAATTTGCTCAGGAGCGTTATAACCGAGACCGGGAACTGGAAGAGAATGGAGCTTTGCCCCGTCGTCAGCTCTTAGAATCGGAAGTGGCCTTAGCCCAAGCCAAGGCAGATTTAGTTAAAGTCCAAGGTCGTTTACCGGTCAGTGAAGCCGCCACCCAAATCAAACGGGCCCAAGCCGCCCTAAATGCGGCCCAAAAACAGGCTAAATTAAGTGAAGAAACCTATCAAACCCGTCTGCGACAACTGGGAACCAATGCCAGAGCTGACAGCGCGATTATAGTCAAAGCGCCAATGGGCGGGGTTATTCTCGATCCAGCTAGTACCCCGGAGCATGAAATTAAAGTGGGAGAATCTCGACAGGATGCAGGGGAACCGATCTTTACCATCATCAACAGTCAGCAAGTTCAAGTTTCAGCTAACATTTACGAAAAAGATTTAAGCAAAATTCGCCAAAGGCAAGCAATTCGGGGCTGGGTTAGTAGTTCGCCGAACAAAACTTTTAGGGGAAGCATTAATCAAGTTGGCTCTGTAGTGGAAGGAGACAATCGTATCGTTGCGGTGAAAGCAACCTTGAATAACCCCGACGGTCAACTGAAGCCTGGTCTGTTTGTAGAATTAGAAGTTTTAACCGATCGCACTTCGACTCCTGTTCTCGCCGTCCCTTCCTCAGCCATTGTTAAAACTAACGATCAGCAAAATTTGGTCTTTGTGCAGAATGGTAATGTTTTTGAACCCATTACCGTTACCCTGGGGCAAGTTTCCGGGGATTGGGTGGAAATTACCGATGGCTTATTTGCCGGCGATTTAGTCGTTACCCAACGGGCCAACCAACTCTACGCCCAATCGTTACGAGGCAAACCGGTCGAACAGGAAAAGGCGGAAGACTCTACAGAAATAACAGCATCGACCTTTGTTCTACCGATATCGCCGTCATGGCTTTTACCCCTAGGGGGAACCGTTGTTGCCGCCGGATTATTTTGGGCCGGTAGCCTGTGGGGAAAACGAAAACAAGGGAATTCTTTGTCAGGAAGTCCTTTAACTGCAAGCCAGGAGGAATCTCCGCCGGAAATTGACAAAGTCTTGATTGAAACTCCATCCCATCTAGATTTCCCTAAATGATCTGAATCGATTGTGGCTTGTGTACTATATTTATTATTCACTTAAAAAATGCTTAATGTTATCCTTAAATGGTCGATCGCCCAACGCTGGTTAGTGGTTATTGGAGCAATTTTAGTCACTCTCTTAGGGAGCTACAACCTTACCCAAATGCCGTTGGATGTGTTCCCTCCGTTTGCGCCGCCCCAGGTGGAAATCCAAACGGAAGCGCCAGGTTTAGCGCCGGAGGAAGTGGAAACCTTAATCACTCTACCCATCGAAAGCGCGGTTAATGGCACACCGGGGGTGGAAATGGTGCGGTCTTCCTCGGCGGTCGGCATTTCCGTGGTTAAGGCCATTTTTGCAGATAACACGGATATTTATCGAGCCAGACAATTAGTGACAGAACGGCTACAATCCGCCCGGAGTAAATTACCTACCGGGGCGGAGGAACCGCAAATTTCTCCCGTTTCTTCCCCCATCAGCACTATTTTGATGTATGCCTTAACCGTTGAGGAGTCAGTAACCAACCCCCAGGTCAATTTAATGGAAGTGCGGCGGCGGGTGGATCGGGAAATCACTAATCAAATTTTGGCCGTACCGGGGGTATCCCAAGTGGTGGCCTATGGCGGGGAAGTTAAGCAGTATCAGGTTTTAGTTGATCCGGCTCGTCTCAAAGCGTTTAACATTTCCCTACAACAGGTGACAGAAGCGGTGGAAGAAGCCAATGTCAACGCGGCGGGGGGATTTTTATTAACAGCGGATCAAGAGGATGTGATTCGAGGGTTAGGACGGATCGAAAATCTTGCCCAGTTGGCGGATTCCGTCGTCACCGCTAGGGATGGAAAACCTGTTCTGCTCCGGGATGTGGCGGAAGTGACCATTGGCCCGGCGCTGACTAGGGGGGATGGCAGTGTGGATGGCCAACGGGCAGTGGTGCTGGTGATCGATAAACAACCCCAAGCCGATACCCCCACGGTGACAAAAGCGGTGGAAAAAGCCATGGCGGAGGTGAAAGCGGCTTTGCCGGCCGGGGTTAATCTGCAAGTCACGTTTCGCCAAGAAAGTTTTATTGAGGCGGCGATCGCCAATGTGCGGGATTCTTTGCGGGATGGCATTATTATTGTTGCCGTAGTGATGGCGCTGTTTCTGATGAATTGGCGGACGGCGATTATTACCCTTAGCGCCATTCCCCTCTCCATTCTTATTGGCATGATGATTTTAAGTTGGTTTGGCCAGGGCATTAACGCCATGACCTTGGGGGGGTTAGCGGTGGCGATCGGCTCGGTGGTGGATGACTCCATTGTGGATATGGAAAATTGCTATCGAGGTCTGCGCCAAAATCAGGCTTTGGGGAATCCTAAGCATCCCTTTCAAGTGGTTTACGACACCTCTGTGGAAGTCCGCACCAGTGTTGTTTTTTCCACAGTCATCATTGCCGTTGTGTTTGCCCCCATTTTTAGTCTCACCGGAGTGGAAGGACGCATTTTTGCCCCCATGGGGGTGGCTTACCTGTTGTCTATTTTTGCTTCTACCTTAGTGGCGCTGACCCTTTCGCCAGCCCTCTGTGCCTTGCTTTTGGCTCCTTGTCATTTACCCAGCGATGAAACTTGGTTAACTCGCATTAGCCAAAGGATTTATCAGCCTCTATTAAAGCTCAGTACCCATCATCCCCGTTGGATAATTGGAGTGGCGATCGCCTTTTTTATCTTTTCCCTCAGTTTGGTGCCCAGCATGGGGCGGGTCTTTTTACCGGAATTTCAGGAACGCTCCTTGGTCAACGCCCTCCTGCTCTATCCCGGCAGTTCTCTAGAAGCCACGAATCGGGTCGGTTTTGCTCTCCAGGACGCCCTAAAGGACGATCCCCGCTTTAGCTCCGTCCAATTACGTTCTGGTCGCGCCCTAGGGGACGCGGACGCTGGCGGGGTTAATTTAGGACATTTAGATGTCGAACTCAGCGACGCGGGCATGGCTGACCGGGAAGGTAGCATCGAAACCCTACGGGCCGAATTTGACAAAATCCCTGGGGTTGCCCCCAACATTGGCGGTTTCATTTCCCACCGTATGGACGAAGTTTTATCGGGGGTCAGAAGCGCCATTGCCGTTAAGATTTTTGGCCCTGACTTGGAACAACTCCGCGCTCTCGGTAAATCGGTGGAAACAGCCATGGCGGAGATTCCTGGGTTGGTTGACCTACAACTAGAACCCCAAGTCCCGGTTCGTCAAGTGCAAATTCAGTTTGACCGTCTGGCCGCCGGGCGTTATGGATTAACCATCGGCCACCTTTCTGAATTGGTGGAAACGGCTTTAAACGGTAGAGTCGCTTCCCAGATTCTACAGGATCAACAATTATTTGATCTCTTAGTATGGCTGAAAGCAGACGCCCGCAATAATTTGGAAACCATCGGCAATTTACTAGTGGATACTCCCAACGGGGCAAAAATTCCTCTGGCCCAAGTCGCTCAGATTAGCTATGGCGCTGGCCCCAACACCATTAATCGGGAAAATGTTTCTCGGCTGATTGTGGTCTCCGCTAATATGAAGGGCCGAGATTTGCGCTCTGTGGTCAACGAGATTCAAACCCAAGTTCGGTCGGAAGTTTCCCTCCCCCCAGGCTATTTCATCCAGTACGGCGGTCAGTTTGAATCGGAAGAAAGAGCGAGTCAAAATCTCTTAGTTTTTGGTTGCTTATCTGTGGTCGTTATCACCATTTTGATGTATTTTGCCGTTAAATCCTTGCCCGCCACCCTGATGATTATGGTTAATCTTCCCCTAGCTCTAGCGGGCGGGATTTTGGCGATTGCCGTCACCGGCGGCGTGATTTCTGTCGCTTCCCTAGTGGGTTTCATCACTCTCTTTGGGGTCGCTGTTCGCAATGGTTTATTGCTGGTGGATAACTACAACCAAAAATTCGCGCTGAGTTTACCCCTGGCCCAAGTGATTCAGGCAGGTTCCCAGGAACGGTTAGTGGCCATTTTGATGACGGCGCTCACCTCCGCCCTGGGTATGCTTCCCTTGGCGATCGGCACTGGAGCGGGTAAGGAAATTCTCCAACCCCTGGCGATCGTGATTCTCGGGGGACTCTTTACCTCCACTGCTTTAACTTTACTGGTATTACCGGCTTTATATGCCCAATTTGGACGTTTTTTACGCCCATCTAGTACCCTATCTACATCAGAATTAACTCCAGTTAATGTCCTAACTAAAGTTTAAATGATTAACTTATTTGTGAAACACCAACTTCTAACCAATCCCATTACAATTTTAGCCGCGGTTTTGCTTCTTAATGCCTGTGGAAATCCACCTGCCAGAACGGATGTTTCTGCTACTCCAACGGCATCTCCTAGCGCTGTCCCCACAGCAAACATGGAGGAGAATGCAACCGAATCCCATGGCGGGCAAGGAGGCCAAGTGGTAGAAACAGGAGCTTACCATTTGGAACTGCTTCCCATTAAAGAAGCCGGGGGATTTCATCTCGACTTTTATCTACAGAAAGGCATTAAGCATGAACCGATTCCCGATGCAAAGGTGACTGGAAAAGTTCAATTTCCCGATGGTACTCAAAAGGATATTAATTTTACTTATAGTGATCAAGATAAGCACTATAAAGCTCTACTTTCTACCGAAGCCGCCGGGGATTATAAACTGGCAATCTTAACGGATATTAACGGCGAAAAAGTCAATGGAAGATTTAATTTTAAATATTAATATGCCTATGGCAATTTTAGGTAACTTATGATTTCCTGCCCTACAACTTGCTCGAAGTTTAATATCAGAGGATTTTTCATGCTGATTTCATTTTGCTTTGTCAGACTAGATATAGAAACAAACACGTAAGGAAATACCCGCTATGCGTAATCAACTCTGGATTTATGGTCTGGCTGGACTACTCCTCAGCGGTTCAGCAGTAGGAGTAACAGCGGCTTATCGCAATCAGTCTCCACCGCGGATCGCCCAACATTCTATGGGGATGCAATGGACTGACCAAAGTTTTATCGAAATGATGATTCCCCATCACCAAGATGCCATTGATATGGCAGAGATGGCTCTGAAAAAGACTGAGCGCACTGAACTTAAAACCCTCGCTCAGAACATTATCCGAGACCAGGAACGGGAAATTAAAGAAATGAAAGATTGGTATCAGCAATGGTTTAAAAAACCGGTTCCTACTTTATCGAGCCAAGGCATGATGGGCATGCATCAAGGTCACGGCATGATGGCGATGGATTTAGAGGTTTTAGCCACAGCCCAAAACTTTGACCGGGAATTTATTCGGCAGATGATTCCCCACCACCAAATGGCGGTGATGATGGCTAGTAACCTGAAAACCAACACCAATCGCCCAGAAATGGATCAATTGGCGGACGCCATCATCCAATCCCAAAGCCGGGAAATCAAACAAATGAAGCAATGGTATCAAGATTGGTACGACAGTCAAAAACCATGAGAATCCTGCTGGTAGAAGACGAACCCGACCTCGGCCAGGCGCTGACCAAAACCCTCAGCCGGGAGCGCTACATCGTGGATTGGGTTCAGGACGGCCAGAGCGCCTGGGGATACCTCGACCAACGCTGGGTGAACTATACCCTAGCTATTTTCGACTGGATGTTGCCGGGACTGTCCGGGCTGGAACTCTGCCAAAAATTACGGGCCGGGGGCAGTTCCCTGCCGGTTTTAATCCTCACCGCGAGGGATCAGATCGCCGACCGGGTGGAGGGTCTCGACGCCGGCGCCGACGATTACTTAATTAAACCCTTCGGTATGGCGGAATTGTTGGCCCGTCTGCGCTCTCTCCAACGGCGCTCGCCCCAACTCGTGCCCCAACGGCTGACAGTGGGGGATTGGCTCCTAGATTACGGCGCTTCCACCGTCAGCCCGCCCCGACATCCGCCTCTACTGCTGACGGCCAAGGAATTTCAACTGCTGGAATACTTCCTGAAGCATCCTCAACAGATCCTCAGCGGCGAGCAGATCCGGGCCCAACTCTGGCCCCTCGCGGCGGAGTCCAGCAGTAACGTGGTGGCCGCGCAAGTGCGACTCCTGCGGCGCAAACTGGGAGAGGCGGGCCAAGACGGCGCCATTGAAACCGTCTATGGTTTGGGCTATCGTTTCGCCGGTTCCCCTAG
This sequence comes from Cyanobacteria bacterium RI_101, assembly GCA_016471375.1. Taxonomy (GTDB): domain Bacteria; phylum Cyanobacteriota; class Cyanobacteriia; order Cyanobacteriales; family Microcystaceae; genus Synechocystis. Next base: position 17,462 of record WGLZ01000006.1, on the reverse strand, counting down.
GCATGAAGCAAAACCGACTCTTTAACCACTCTAGGGGGCGCTTAGCTGCCTACTACGCCGGGACGATGGGACTCATTTTGGCGCTCTGCGGTTTAGCGGTCTATGAAATGACGGCCCAGGACCACTGGCGCTCCCTGGATCAGGAATTAACCTCCCTGGCGGGAACCCTCCACGACGCCCTAGAGCCGTTGTTGGCGCAACCGGGAACCCTAGCGCCGGAGGTCAGAGCCATTATCCCCAACCTCTGCCAAGTCGCCCAACCCTGTCTGCCCGTCAAACCCGTTCACACTCACCTGCTCAACGCCAGTCAACAGCCCGGTTACTATATTCGTTTCTTTGACCTAGAGGGGAATCTGTTGGCGCAAGCCGGCGAAAATCCCCCCGGCCTCCCCTTTGAGCGCCGTTCCACCCGCCATGGCCCCCTCATGGATCAGGCAGGAAATCGCTATCATCAGGCCTCTCTAGCCCTGAAAAATCGCTGGGGTCAACCCTGGGGCTATCTGAAAGTGGGGCGCTCTTTGGCGGAATACGAGGCCCATTTGCGGGCCATTCAACTTTTTTTAGCCCTTGGGCTACCAGTTACTTTGGGTTTAGCGGGGATCGTCGGTTGGGCGCTGGCGGGAGTAGCTATGGCGCCGGTGTACCGCTCCTATGAACAACTGCGACAATTCAGCGCCGATGTGGCCCACGAACTGAGAACCCCCATCTCCGCCATCCAAGCCACGGTGGAAACCACCCTCGGCGCCGAGCACAGTTTAGAGGAAGCGGACGGCACTCTAGAGATTATTCAGCGCCAAAATCGACGGTTGATCCACCTGATTCAAGATTTACTCCTGCTCTCCCGTATGGAGTTGGGGGGAAGCGCCGTCATCCCCCGGCGCCCCTGTTGTCTCAAGGATTTAGTCAACGACCTAGCCGAAGAATTCGCCGGGTTGGCGCTGGCGGGGGGAATTACCCTACAAGCGGAAATTATTGCTCCAGACCCGGTCTGGAGCTTGGGCAACGAAGACCACCTTTACCGGTTAGTCGGCAATCTGTTGAGCAACGCCCTTCAGTACACGCCCAGGGGCGGACGCGTGACCCTGCGCCTACAACGGGAGAAACAACGGGCGATTTTAACGGTTCAAGATACTGGAATTGGCATTGCGCCCTCAGAACAGGAACGAATTTTTGAGCGCTTTTACCGACCGGATTCGGCCCGCTCCCGGCAAACCGGCGGCGCCGGTCTGGGACTCGCCATCGCCCGGGCCATCGCCGTCCGGCACGGCGGTAGTTTAGGGGTCACAAGCCAACCGGGACAGGGGAGCGTCTTCACCTTGACCTTGCCCCTTTGCCAACGTTAGAGGTTCTTTTTAAAACGGGGCCTCAAAGCTAGGACAAGCAAACTCACTTTTCCCGCGGAACATTGGGCTGTCGGGCTGTCCCTTGTCCCCGCCCGTCCTGACCTCGGACTCGGGTTAAGATGGACTTGCCCAGCCTAACCCTTTTGAGTTCTTAAACGGTTTCCTCGACCCTATGCAAACCCGGCGCAACTATTATCAAGTCCTTGGCGTGAGCCAAGACGCCACGAGCGAAGAGATTAAACAGGCCTTTCGGAGACTTGCCCGGAAATATCACCCCGACGTCAATCCTAACGACCAGTTAGCGGAAGAGAAGTTTAAAGATATTAACGAAGCCTACGACACCCTCTCCGACGAGAGTAAACGAACCGATTACGACGCCCTCCTCTTTGGGCGGCGCCCTAAGGTTCGCTTCGGCGCCGGCAAAACGCCAACCCCCAAACGCGACTCCGGCGCTAGAACGGCGACCCCGCCCCCCCGACAACCGGCGGAATCCTGGCGGGACTTTACGGAAACCGCCACAAAACGGGCCAAGGTGGTGGCGCCGGATTCCCGGCCCTTACCAAGGGATGTGGAAGCGAAATTAACCCTGCCCCTAGAAAAAGCCTACCGGGGCGGTCGAGAACGAATTCGCTTGGAGGACGGGCGCTCTTTGGAAGTGGAAATGCCCGGAGGCATGACGGACGGACAACGGATTCGGCTCCAGTCTCAGGGCCTCAACGGCGGCGATCTCTACCTGAAAATCAGCATTTCCCCCCATCCTTGGTTTGAGTTGCGGGGCGCGGATATTGTCTGCCAAGTGCCCTTGACCCCCAGCGAAGCGGTGCTAGGAGGCGGCGTCGAAGTGCCCACCCTGGACGGTCTGGTGAAAATGACGGTGCCCAAAGGCGTTAAACCCGGTCAGAGATTGCGCCTCGCCCAAAAGGGCTACCCCGACGGTCGGGGGCAACGGGGCGACCAACTGGTGGAAATTCAAATCGCCTTACCCCCGGAACCCACCGAAGCGGAGTTGGCCCAATATCAAGTTCTGCGCCAACTGGAAACCTATAATCCCCGACGCCAGTTTTTAGGAGAGGGGAGCTAGGGACAGATTTCAGTTATCAGTTATCAGATTTCAGCAGAACGCCCTATGCCTCAGTCTCCTCAAAAGATAGCCTTGACCGCTGTACTGCTATCGGCTATTCTGCCCCTCTAACCCCCATCTATTCTGAAACTTGACCCCGTGGAAATCGATCCTTCTCTCTGGCCCCAACTGCTCCAACAACTTTTGGATCGTCAATCTCTTTCCCAGGAACAGTCCCGGGCCTTGATGACCGGTTGGCTCAGCGGCGCCATTCCCCCGGAACTCTCCGGCGCCCTGTTGGCGGCGCTTCAGGCTAAGGGGGTCAGCGCCGAAGAATTGACGGGACTGGCCCAGGCGCTTCAGGCCCAAACGGTGACCGCCCCAACGGCTCTAGCGCCGACAGAAGCCCTAGTGGACACCTGCGGCACAGGGGGCGACGGCGCTTCCACGTTTAATATTTCCACGGCGGTGGCCTTTGTGGTCGCGGCGGCCGGGGTGCGGGTCGCGAAGCACGGCAATCGCTCCGCCTCTAGTAAAGTGGGTTCCGCGGACGTCCTCGAAGCTCTCGGGGTAAATCTCGGCGCCGCCCCGGAAAAAACGACGGCGGCTCTGGCGGAAGTCGGCGTCGCTTTTCTTTTCGCCCCCGGCTGGCATCCGGCGCTGAAAAGCGTGGCCGCGGTTCGTAAAACCTTAAAAGTGCGCACGGTTTTTAACCTATTGGGCCCCTTAATTAATCCCCTAGCGCCGACGGGGCAGGTCGTCGGCGTTTACAGCGCCGACTTTTTAGAGCCGATGGGAGAAGCGCTCGCCCAACTGGGCCCCCGCCGGGGACTGATTCTTCACGGCCGGGAAGGGTTGGACGAGGCGGGCTTGGGAGATAAAACGGATCTTGTCGGTTTTCATCCGGGGGAAGGCGTCCGACGGCAAATCCTGGATCCAGAAGCCCTGGGACTGACGCCGGCGCCGCTAGAGGCCCTGCGGGGAGGGAACCTTCAAGAAAACGCCGAGATTTTACGCTCCGTTCTCCAGGGACGGGGGAGCGCCGCCCAAACCGAAGTCGTGGCCTTAAACGCGTCGTTAGCCCTCCAAGTCGGGGAAGCCGCGGCTTGGGGCAACCATCGTCAGGGGTTTGAACGGGCCCTGGAGCTACTACGGAGCGGCGAACCCTGGCGGACGTTGGAGCGCCTAGCCCAATTTCTCCGTTAATCCGGCGCTCAGGTGACTTTCACCCATTGACACTGAAGACGATGGTTTTCATCCCAGACCCAACGGGCTTCTAGACGGCGATGGGGGTTTTGCAGGCATTTTTGCCCTCTTTCCTCCTCCCGAAGACCCGGCTCCGTACTATAACGGTTGAGGGGAATGGCGATTTTGGGTTGCAGGGGACTGATCATGACCGGGACTCCTTGAAGGTTTGATAAACTTCTCTTAACCTTTCCTTTACCTTCATTCTAATGGAGGCGAACAGAGGTTTGAGCCTAGAGTCGCAAAACTTAACATTGTTTCCGTTAAAGCGGCGCCCCCGGATCGGCGGAGCTTCAACCTCGCCCGTAGATATATGCAGACCGCTCCGGGGTTCGGGCTTGGCGTTATAGCGGTATTCTCTCGACTAAGAAGCAATTAGATCCCTTAAATCCTTGATTCGAGGGCTGAGCGTAACCGAAGCGGGTCTCTCGCCAATCTGAAAGCCCCCGCAAGAATTTTTGTTCTTCAAGGGTCGGCGCTCCATGGACGAAGATTGCCGTTCGCTCCAAATTATGGTAAATTTAACTATAAATTAATTCCTCCCCCGGCGCTGTGTTTACCACCCTGACTCCCCCCATAACGGTTCCCCCGGTTCCCCAAGATTTAAAGCAAGCCATCCGCGACTTAAAGCGAGAGCAAAACGCGGTCATCTTGGCCCACTATTATCAAGCCGCCGAAATTCAGGACATCGCCGATTATTTAGGGGATTCTTTGGGGCTGTCCCAGCGAGCCGCGGAGACCGACGCGGACGTTATTCTCTTCGCCGGGGTTCACTTTATGGCGGAAACCGCTAAGATTCTCAACCCCGATAAAACGGTGCTTTTGCCGGATCTGGCCGCGGGCTGTTCCCTGGCGGAAAGTTGCCCCCCCGACGCCTTTGGGGAATTTAAGCGCCGCCACCCGGAGCATTTAGTCATTTCCTACATCAACTGCTCCGCCGAAATCAAGGCGCTGAGCGATATTATTTGCACCAGTTCCAACGCCGTTAAAATTGTCCGGCAGATTCCCCCGGAACAGCCCATTATCTTTGCGCCGGACCGAAACTTAGGGCGTTACGTCATGGCCCAAACCGGACGGGACTTATTACTGTGGGAGGGAAGTTGCATTGTCCACGAGACCTTTTCCGAGCGAAAACTCATCGAACTGAAAACCCAGTATCCCCAGGCGAAGATTATCGCTCACCCGGAATGCGAAGCGCCGCTCCTACGCCACGCCGATTTCATCGGCTCCACCACGGCGCTGTTACACTACAGTCGACGGGACGGCGCCGAAACCTTTATCGTCGCCACGGAGCCGGGGATTATCCACCAGATGGCCAAATTCAGCCCCGCTAAACAGTTCATTCCCCTCCCCGGTCAGGGAAACTGCGCCTGCAATGAGTGCCCTTATATGCGTTTGAACACCCTAGAGAAACTCTACTGGGCGCTGAAAAACCAGTCCCCCCAAATTGTCTTGCCGCCAGACATTCTCCAGGCGGCGCTGCCCCCCATTCAACGGATGTTGGCGCTGTCCTAAAGAAGAGTAGAATGACAGGTTTCAAGCCCAACCTGATTTCGCTGATATCTGTCATCTGGTATCTGTCATCTGTTTATGAACACAGCCAAAACTCAACTTTTGGAACTGGTCGCCGGCACCAACCGGGGCCTTCTGGCCGCGGAAAACGACCGCATCGCCATTTTATCCGCCATCGAGCGCCTCGAAGACGACAATCCTCACCCCCGCCCCCTCGCTCAAACTGAATTATTGGCTGGAGATTGGCGTTTACTCTATACCTCTAGCCGCGGGATTTTGGGTCTGGGGCGCTTGCCGGCCATCGATTTAGGGCAAGTCTATCAGTGTATTCGCTTTCAAGGCAATCGACTTTATAATCTGGCGGAAATTAACGGTTTACCCTGGCTAGAAGGACTGGTTTGCGTGGTTGCGACCTTCTCGGCGGCGTCGGAGCGCCGATTGGAAGTAAAGTTTGAGCGCTCGATCATCGGTTTGCAAAAAGTTTTGGGTTACCAATCCCCCCGTCAATTTATCCAAGAATTAGAAAGGGGCAAAAAGTATTTTCCTCTAGATTTTAGCCTCGGACGCCGGGAAAGCTTAGGCTGGCTAGAAATCACTTACCTAGACGACGATCTCCGTCTGGGTCGGGGGAGCGAGGGCAATGTTTTTATTCTGTCTAAGAGTTAGGACGGGTTGGCTCGACTCGTGAGAACGGACTGAATTCTCCGGTCTGGAAACCGAGATCCCCACCGCCCTCAGGATTTACCCCCTAGGTGGGCGGGTGTCATAACTGTCTCGTCTCGGCCTCTCACCGTATCCCCTAGGGCTAAGCTAAGGTTATTCCCTTCTCCGCTCTCAATTCCATGGGTTTTGGTCATCGGTTTCGGATTTTAGTCCTCGCTTTTATTTTGAGCTTTAGTTTTGTTCTGCTGACCCCTGGAGCGAGTCAGGCTCAATCCTGGCTCCAACTGTTGTTCCAAGGCATTCAGTATCTCCAACTCGCCAACCTATCGGATCAACAGGAAGTGAATCTTGGGCAACAGGTTCATCAACAGTTTTTAACGCAGCGCCAAGTCCGTCCTCTGCCGCAGAAACAAATACAAGAATATGTTAACGCTATGGGCCAGCGCCTCGCCGCGACCAGCTCTCGTCCCGAAATTCCTTATCATTTTTTGGTGGTGGCGGATAACGCGGTCAACGCCTTCGCCACCATGGGCGGGTATGTTTACATCAATCGGGGGTTAATGAAACTCGCCGAGAACGAAGCGGAGTTGGCGGGGGTTGTGGCCCACGAAATCGCCCATATCGCCGCCCGCCATTCTGTTAATCGCATGAAGGATATCGCTCTCTCCCAGGGTCTCATGACCGCGGCGGGACTCCGCTCCAATACCTTAGTGCAAATGATGGTGCAAATGGGGGTGAATTTACCCATGAGTCGGGAAGCGGAGCTGGAAGCCGACGAGTTGGGGCTAGAAAATCTCATCCGGGCGGGCTACGCGCCCATCGGCATGGTGACCTTTATGACCAAACTCCAGAGTCGCGGCCCTTCACCCCCGGAATTTTTGAGCACCCACCCCCTGAGTCAAAATCGAGTCCGGGCCCTGCGGAGTCAACTGCCCCTCAACGGCGCCGAAGAGGGAGACGGGCTGGACAGCCAAAGCTATCGGGCCATCGCGGAAAAGTTGTAGCCTTTCCCTATAGATCTCGATGGGTAAAGGATTTACCCCCGGCGCCGTAATCCGCCACGATGTGTCCCTGACCCGTTAGCTGGTATTTATAGGTCACGAGACCGTCTAAGCCCACCGGGCCCCTAGGGGGCATTTTTTGAGTGCTGATGCCCACTTCGGCGCCGAACCCATAACGGAAGCCGTCGGCAAAGCGGGTGCTACAGTTGTGGTACACGCCCGCGGCGTCCACTTGGTTGAGAAAGCGCCGGGCGGTCTCCGGGTTTTCCGTGACAATGGCTTCGGTGTGTTTGGAGCCGTAGGTTTGAATATGGGTCAGCGCCGCTTCTAGGGATTCCGCCACTTTGATAGAGAGGATTAAATCGCTGTACTCGGCGCTCCAGTCCGCCTCAGTGGCGGCTTCGCAGGCAATGAGCCGTTGGGTCTCCTCGTCCCCTTTCAGCAAAACCCCCTTAGTCTCAAGCGCCTGGGCTAGGGCAGGCAGAAGGGCCGGCGCCGCCTCTCGGTGAATCAGCAGGGTTTCAATGGCGTTACAGGCCGCGGGATACTGAGTTTTAGCGTCTACGGCGATAGTGACAGCTTTGTGAGGGTCGGCCTCCGCGTCAATATAGAGATGACAAATACCGTCGGCGTGGCCCAACACCGGAATTTGGGTATGGGTTTGGATATAACGCACAAATTCGTTTGATCCCCTGGGAATAATCAAATCCAACTCCCGCTCTAGGGTCAAAAGCTCCCGGATTTCTTCCCGGGTGGTCAGGAGTTGGACGACCTCGGGGCTAACGGCCGTAGCGCCGAGACTATTTTTAATAACCGCCGTCAGGATTTGACAAGAGCGCCGGGCTTCTTTCCCGCCTTTGAGAATGGCGCCATTGCCGGACTTGAGCGCCAGGGCGACGATTTGGATCAGAGCCTCCGGGCGAGCTTCAAAGATTACCCCTAAGACTCCAAGCGGACAACTGATCCGCTGGAGAATTAAACCTTGATCTAACTCCCGATGTAACGTGACGGCGCCGAGGGGATCCGGTAGGCGCCGGAGGTCGTCAAGGCCGCTAATGGTGGCTTTGAGTTTACTCTCGCTCAGTTTCAGGCGCTCGTACAGGGGTTTGGAAATGCCCTCCGCCTCGGCTTCTTCGCAGTCTGTGCGGTTAGCAGCCAAAATTTCCGGTATCGCCTCCGTCAATCCCTTCGCCACAATCTCCAGAGCTTGATTACGCTCTTCATGGGCGGTTTGGGCCAAGACGAGCGCCGCCTGACGAGTGTTTTGAGCGAGGGCGATGAGGTCGGGAGAAGCGTTCATGACAAACAGAGGGAGCGACGGTATCGAGTGTATCAGAAACCCGGAGCCTCAAGGCTTAAGGGCTTCGAGGTTGCTCGCGGCTTGTCTGCCGTAGAGAATGGCGCCGAAGCCGGCGACGTACATCCACAAGCTATAGACCGCGGCCGGCACCGCCATATCCGGGTTATTGAGCAGACCGGCGGTAATGGCGATGGCCAGGGTTCCGTTTTGAATGCCCACTTCAATGGCGACACAGATCTGTTGCGCTAGGGGCAGGCGGCAAAGCTTAGCGATCCAGAATCCCCCCAGCATGGCCAGTAAGTTAAGCGCCAAGACGGCGACGCCGGCCTGGGCGAGAAAGCCCGGCAGTTTCTCGCCCTCTCGGATCAGCAACAGGGCGATGATCAACGCCAAGAGTCCAGCGGCAAGGCGGCTCATTTGCTTTTCTAGGCGCCGGGCCCCCTCGGGAAACCGGCGGCGAATCGTCATCCCCATGGCCGTGGGCAGGAGGGTGATCAGGAAAATTTGGAACATCGTCGCCCCAATGGGCAGAGCGATAGCGGCGCTATTCCCGAGAAAATACTGAAGCGCCAGATTGGTCAGAATCGGAATCGTAAAAACAGTGATCGCGCTACTAACCGCCGTCAGGGTTACGGATAACGCGACGTCGCCCTTCGCCAAATAGGTGACCAGATTAGAAGAAGGGCCGCCGGGACAGACCGCGATGACGATTAAACCCACCGCCAGCGCCGGATCTAAGGGAAAGGCGACCGCGATTAGCGCGCCGATGAGCGGCAGAAGCGCGATCTGGCACAGGACGCCCACCGCGACGGCCTTAGGATAACGAGCGATCCGTCGAAAGTCCGCCGGAACCAAGCTGAGTCCCATCCCCAACATCACGCTCGCCAAAGCCAGCGGCAGTAAAACGGTTGTGAAAAAATTGCTCTGCATAGGCGTTGATGACCGGAGGCAGTTTCATTTTCTGAGGCAAGGGTTTTGCTCCTGTAGAGAAGATTTTAGGGTGTCAGAGCGCCGCCGCTCAACCGCAAAAAGCGCTCCGCTTCCCGGGAACAGGGTTGGGGAGCGATAGCGCCGAGACCGAGGGTGGTCAGCGCGCCGACGGCGCTGGCGTAGCGGACGGCCTCCCGGGCCGTTTGGGGATCAGTCAAAAGCCCGGCTTCATCTGGGATCATCCGACTCAGAAAACCCGCCAAAAAAGCGTCCCCGGCGCCGGTGGTATCCGCGACAGAAACGCTAAAGGCCGGGACTTCCCCTGACGCGTCGCCGAGGAGATAGCGACAGCCCCGTTCCCCGGCGGTCAGTAGAACGCCCCGTAAGTTGGGAAAACGGCGCTGGATGGAGCTTGGCTCTTGGGTGTTAAAAAATGTTTGGGCCTCTTCATCGGCACATTTAAGGAAGTCCGCCTTGGATAACAACGCGTTAATCAGGGGAATAGCCGCTGCCGGGTCGGGCCAAAAAACGGGACGCCAGTTGAGATCTACGACAATTTTTGTCCCCTGGACTTTCGCCAAGGAGAGAGCTTGCTCCACCGCCCCCCGACTCTGGGGATAGGCTAAGGGGATGGTGCCCAGAACTAAATATTCGGCGCTGGTAAAGCAAGCGGTCGGGATCCCGTCCCCCCGCAGTCGCGTATCCGCAAAGGCCGTTGTGGCGACAGCGCCGAATCCGGCGAAACTGCGTTCTCCCTCCAGACTGCGGGTCACATAAACCCGCCGGGTGGGCGCCTGGGGATGGCGCTGGAGTCCTTGAATGTTGACGCCGGCCTCGATCAAAACCTGGGTTAAGGCTTCCCCCGCCGAGTCTTCCCCCACGCAACCGATAAACCCCGCCGCAATCCCTAATTTAACCAATCCGCAGGCGACGTTGGCCGGCGCTCCCCCCGGATAGGCGCTCCAACTCTGGACAGCCTCTAGGGGAAGACCGGGTTGATCCGCAAGGTCGTCAAAGAGGATTTCCCCTAGGCAGAGGATTTGGGGGCTTTCGGCGCTGGACACGGAAGATTCTCGGTTCGTTTTTGTTATCCTAACAAACGCCTCCCGATTGGTTATAGTAAAAGCGTAAAAAATCTAGGCAAGGGTTTAAGTCCATGTGGTGGCGGAGTTCTCGTTTAGACCGTATTGAAGCCAATGCAGAACGTATTAATCGTCAAATTGAACGCTTGGCTGAGATCAGCGAGGCGACTAATCGGCGGATAGACCGCTTTGTGGAGGCGACGGCTCAACAAATCGAGGGACTAAACGCCCGTACCGATCAGCTTCAACGGGCGGTCGAATATCTGTTGAGTCAGGATCAATAGCGGGCGCTGGGGGAATAGCGGTAGGTTTCCTGAGCGCCGTTAAGGGTCAGGGGCGATTGTAGCGTGAGGGTCAAATCCCGAGCCGGATCGAGCGTTAAAACCTCTTGACTGTCGCCGCCGATCACCCCCGCCGCGGGTAAACCCCAGCCCGCCAAGGCGCCGAAGGCTGCGCCCCCCAGAACTTCCAGCGCCGTGATGCGCCGGTCGCCGGTGAGACCGGATAAAACGGTGGCCGCTCCGGCGCCGGCCAGGGTGCCTTTGACAACGTCGGCGGCGCTGGCTTTGGGGGTCGTCTGGCTAAAACCGGTAATCTCTCGGGAAGTCGCGTTGAGCGCCGCCCATTGTCCGTTGGGGAGGTAAATCTGTTGGGCGATAAACTGGACGCCGTTGCCGGCGGGGCGCAACTGCCCTAAGACTTCGCTTCCCCTGGGGATTAAGACTCGTCCCTGCTGATCTCGGATGGGGGCGGCGGTTTGTAGCGTCAGAGATAGGCTTTGCCCTTTTTGAATTTCTAAGGCTTGACCGCTGGGATCCGCGAGGGGAATCCAGGTTCCGACGGGTAAACTGCCGGTAAAGGCCGTCGGCGCCGGGGAGCTTTGGCCGACGCGGTTATAGGGGCGGTAGGAACCCAAGGGGCGGGCTACGGGTTTAGCGACGGCGGACGTCGCGGCGGTTAGCGCCAAAAGACTGAGGAGGGCGGCGCTGGTCAGGGTTCGCAGGGATTGAGTGGCGGAAGGGTTACGGGAAAACATTGAACAAACCTCTCTAAAATCAGGAATCGGAGTTGGAGCGGACGCTCTCAAGCTCTAAGTCCAGATTAAGTAAGCTCCCCAAGGATGTCAGTCCCTTCCGACAGAGAAATTTGCTTCCATGAACGGCGCCGATCAGGGAAAAACATGGCGGATGAGGGAGAATGTCCCATTGGATTACGTTCAGCCCTCGCAGTTTGACCACCCCGCCCCTAGCGGGGTGGCGAGTTTGTCCTTGATCGCAAAGAGCTTGATTTACGAATCATTTACGACTGCTCTACCTCAACTCAATGCCCGGTTTAAGGCGCCGGAACCCAAACCGAAACCGAGCCGCCGGCGCAGAAAAATTCTCCCCAGCCTTGTTCGTTCGTGTAGATTTCCCCAGACACATGACCCGTCAAATCTCGAAAGCGGGCGTTGGGCCGACCCACCTCCATCCATTTGCCGCCGCCGGGGCCGTCGCTGAGGAGCGCCGCCATTGGTTCAGGGTGTTGAGCCGTGCCGAGGCGAGTCCAGCCAATAATATCGGGATGGTCAAAATAATCGTACTGAGCGCCGTAGGCGTAGCGCTGACGGGCGAAGAGGAGACAGTCCAAAATGTCCCGGTGGGAGTCTAACCAAATCTCGTATTCGTTGCCGTCCCGTCCCCGGTCTCGGTAATGGGCGCCGTAGTAGTCGGCGTAAAAAATACAGGGATAGCCTTCTGCGCGTAGGAGAATGATCGCGTAGGCGAGGGGTTTAAACCAGGATTCCACCGGCGATTCCAAGGCCTGTAACGGTTGGGTGTCGTGATTCTCCACCAGGGTGACGGCAAAGAGGGGAAACTCCTTCATCAAAGTCCCGTCGAGGATGCGGCGCATATCGTAGAAGCCGCCGCTCCGGCTGGCTTGGTGAAAATTGTTGTGGAGGGGCGCGTCAAAAAGGCTCAACTGCCCCCCGGCGTTGGCGATATACCAACTGAGAGTTCCCAGGTCGTAGGTCCAGTATTCGCCGACGCAAAAGAGATCCCGTTGGGCGTAATCCTCCAAATCGTTGAGCCAGTTCACAAAAAAGTCGCCGTTGATGTGTTTGATAGCGTCGAGACGGAATCCGTCGACGCCGATGGTATCCAGAAGCCAGCGCCCCCAATGGCGCAACTCCCCTAAAACCTCCGGGTGATTCATATCTAAATCGGCGCCCATGAGATAGTCGTAGTTGCCCCCCTGCAAATCCACCTTGGTTTCAAAATTTTTGTCCGCCATGCGCCACACCGCCCGAAAGTTGGGGTCGAGGCTGTTGTAATCCACCGAATCAAAGTGATACCAGCGCCATTTCATCGCCGAGTGGCGCTCGCCCCGTCCCGGAAAATTAAAACCGGTCCAGGACCGGATGGTTCGAGCGTCCCCCAGGGGACGGTTGCGGTCGTTGGGGTCAAAGGGGATGGCGACAAACTCCTCTTCATAATCGGCGCCCATTTTATGGTTAAAGACCACGTCGGCGTAAACTTGCACTCCGAGAGACCGGGCCTTGGCGACCGCTTGGGCGTACTCGTCCCGAGAGCCATATTTCGTGCGGACGGAGCCTTTTTGGTCAAATTCCCCCAAGTCAAAAAGGTCGTAGACCCCGTAGCCTACGTCGAAGCCGCCGCTAGTCCCTTTGTAGGCGGGGGGAAGCCACAGCGCCGTAATCCCCGCCTCGGCTAGCGCCTCGGCCTCCCGCTCTAGGCGAGTCCAATGACTCCCATCGGCGGGCAAATACCAGTGAAACCATTGCATTAACGTCCCATTAAACTCGGCGTCGGGGCGCCGGGCTAGCAGTTCGGGCAGGGCCGCGTCAATCCAAGTCTTTAAAAGAGCGGGGGCGGTTTCAAGGGCCGCGGTTGCCCGAGTTTGGGTGAGGCGCTGAAAGGGAACCGTCATAGACTCTCCGGGGGAAAAATGGAGTTAACGTTAACGTCCATGTATAGCAGACTCAAGGGACTGGCCAAGCGGCTCTCGTTATCTCCGGCGCCGGCTCTAGTTGAAGCGTTAGGGTTTTAAGCGAGAGTTTTTCGCTAAGATAGACGGTTAAGCGCCGAATCAAGGCCGTTTCTGTATCCCCTTAAACCTGTGACTTCCACCGCCGCCGCGCTTCCGACCCCATCCCAAGACTCCCTGTCGATGACCCGCGCCCTGGAGCGCCAACTGATTGTCATCCTCGATTTTGGCTCCCAATACTCTGAACTAATCGCCCGCCGCATCCGGGAAACCCAGGTTTATTCCGAAGTCCTCTCCTACCGCGCCAGCGCCGAGCAATTGCGGGCCCTGAGTCCCAAGGGCATTATTCTTTCCGGCGGCCCCAGTTCTGTCTATGACGCCGGCGCTCCCCAGTGCGACCCGGAAATTTGGGAGCTAGGTATTCCGGTTCTAGGGGTCTGCTATGGGATGCAGTTGATGGTCAAACAACTGGGGGGCAAGGTGGAGCGGGCCAAGCGGGGCGAGTACGGCAAAGCGGCGCTTTCCATTGACGACCCCACGGATTTGCTGACCAACGTGGAGGACGGCGCCACCATGTGGATGAGCCACGGGGATTCCTGCGTCTCCTTACCCCAGGGCTTTGAAGTGCTGGCCCATACGGAAAACACCCCCTCCGCGGCCGTCGCCCACCCCGAAAAGCGCCTCTTTGGGGTGCAGTTCCACCCGGAGGTGGTTCACTCCGTCGGCGGCATCGCCCTAATCCGTAATTTTGTCTATCACATCTGCGAGTGCGAGCCGACCTGGACCACGGAAGCCTTTGTGGAGGAGTCGGTGCGGGAAATCCGGGCCAAGGTGGGGGAAAAACGGGTCTTGTTGGCGCTCTCCGGGGGAGTGGATTCCTCGACCCTGGCCTTTTTGCTCCATCGAGCCATCGGCGATAATTTAACCTGTATGTTCATTGACCAGGGCTTTATGCGCAAAGGGGAGCCGGAGCGCCTGGTGACCCTGTTTGACGAGCAGTTTCATATCCCGGTGCAGTACGTCAACGCCAGGGAGCGCTTTTTAGCTCAACTGGAGGGCATTACAGACCCCGAAGAAAAACGGCGCCGGATTGGTCACGAGTTTATTCGGGTCTTTGAGGAAGAATCCAACCGTCTCGGCCCCTTTGATTACCTCGCCCAGGGCACCCTTTACCCCGACGTGATCGAATCGGCGGACAGCAATATCGACCCCAAGAGCGGCGAGCGGGTGGCGGTGAAAATTAAGAGCCACCACAACGTGGGGGGACTGCCGAAAAATCTCCGCTTTAAGTTGGTGGAGCCGTTACGCAAGCTCTTCAAAGACGAGGTGCGGAAACTGGGGCGCTCCATCGGTCTGCCGGAGGAGATCGTCCGGCGCCATCCCTTCCCCGGCCCGGGTTTAGCCATTCGCATCATTGGCGAAGTGACGGCGGAGCGCCTGAATATCCTACGGGACGCGGACTTTATCGTCCGGGACGAAATTTCTAAACGGGGCATCTACCACGACTATTGGCAGGCCTTCGCCGTCCTTTTACCGGTGCGGAGCGTCGGCGTCATGGGGGATCAGCGCACCTACGCTCACCCCGTCGTGCTCCGCTTTATCACCAGCGAAGACGGCATGACCGCGGACTGGGCCCGGGTTCCCTACGATATTCTCGAAGCCATCGCCAACCGCATTGTCAACGAAGTCAAGGGCGTGAATCGGGTGGTCTATGACATTACGTCTAAACCGCCTGGAACTATCGAATGGGAATAAGCCGGGCTTCGGCTACGCTCAGCCCTCGCGCCCTGAGCATGAGCAAGACCGAAGAGCAACTCTCTTCCCTTTCGCGCCCTGAGCATGAGCAAGACCGAAGAGCAACTCTCTTCCCTTTCGCGTCCTGAGTATGAGCAAGACCGAAGAGCAACTCTCCTCCCTCTCGCGTCCTGAGCATGAGCAAGACCGAAGAGCAACTCTCTTCCCTTTCGCGCCCTGAGCATGAGCAAGACCGAAGAGCAACTCTCTTCCCTTTCGCGCCCTGAGCATGAGCAAGACCGAAGAGCAACTCTCTTCCCTTTCGCGCCCTGAGCGTAGCCGAAGGGCAACTCTCCCCACTCCTCCCTTTCTTCCCCCTCCTCCCTTTCTTCCCCCTCCTCCCTTTCTTCCCTCCCCACTCCTCAAACCATGTCCAGAGACCTCAGAGGCTTCATTCAACTCCTCGAAGAACGGGGGCAATTGCGACGGATCTCAGCGCCGGTGTCGGCGGATCTGGAAATCGCGGAAATCGCTAACCGACTGTTGGGGGCGGAAGGCCCGGCGCTGTTGTTTGAAAATGTGACCGGCGCTCGTTTTCCGGTGTTGGTGAACGCCATGGGCACGGTGGAGCGGGTCTGTTGGGCGCTAAATCGCTCCGATCCCCAGGAGTTGGAGGCGCTAGGGGAAAAGTTGGCGCTTTTGCAACAGCCGAAACCGCCCAAGAAGCTTTCCCAGGCGGTGGAGTTTGGCAAGGTTTTATTCGATGTCCTTAAGGCCAAGCCGGGACGGAATTTTTTTCCCCCCTGTCAGGAGGTCGTCATTCCCGAGGCGGAGTTGGATCTCAACCAACTGCCCTTGATTCGCCCCTACCCTGGCGACGCCGGCAAGATTATCACCCTGGGGCTGGTGATTACCAAGGACTGCGAAACCGGCACGCCCAATGTGGGGGTCTATCGTCTGCAACTCCAGTCCGATAAGACCATGACCGTCCACTGGCTCTCGGTGCGGGGCGGCGCTCGTCATTTGCGCAAGGCGGCGGAGCGGGGGCAAAAGTTGGAGGTGGCCATCGCCCTCGGCGTCGATCCCCTGATTATTATGGCCGCGGCGACGCCGATCCCGGTGGATCTCTCGGAATGGCTCTTTGCCGGTCTCTACGGCGATAGCGGCGTCCAGTTGGCGAAGTGTAAAACGGTGGATTTGGAAGTCCCCGCCGATTCGGAATTTGTGATCGAAGGCACCATTACCCCCGGCGAGGTTCTGCCGGACGGCCCCTTTGGCGACCACATGGGCTATTACGGCGGCGTGGAGGATTCTCCTTTAGTGCGTTTCCACTGTCTCACCCACCGGCGCGATCCGATTTACCTGACGACCTTTAGCGGGCGTCCTCCCAAGGAGGAGGCGATGATGGCGATTGCGCTCAACCGCATCTATACGCCGATTCTGCGGCAACAGGTGCCGGAAATTCGGGACTTTTTTCTGCCCATGGAGGCGCTGAGTTATAAGGCGGCGATTATCTCTATTGACAAGGCCTATCCGGGACAGGCGAAACGGGCGGCGCTGGCGTTTTGGAGCGCCTTACCCCAGTTTACCTATACGAAGTTTGTGATCGTGGTGGATAAAACCATTAATATCCGGGACGCCCGTCAGGTGGTCTGGGCTATTAGCTCGAAGGTTGACCCCTCCCGAGATGTGTTTATCCTACCGGAAACGCCTTTTGATACCCTCGATTTTGCCAGCGAAAAGATTGGTCTGGGGGGCCGCATGGGGGTGGACGCGACCACGAAAATTTACCCGGAAACCCAACACGAATGGGGCGAGGCGCTGGAGTCTGACCCCGCCATGGCGGAGCAAGTGCGACGGCGCTGGGCGGAGTATGGGTTGGGAGATATTCAGATCGGTTAACCGTCACCCCTACTTAATTTTCTCCAAAACGGCGCTGGCTTCGGCTTAGATGCTATGATTTATCTCATGGTGATATTTGGGCCTAGCCCAGGGGGCGGCGCTGGCTTCACACTCCAGCGCTCCCGCCCTTAAATATTAATTTTTGTGTCGTAGGCGTTAAGACCCCTAGTTGAAGGCAATATAATCGTTAGTAGTTTTAGTAAAGCGCACAAGTCTATGAGTGACATCAAGCCCATCCAAAACGAATTTGCGGGTATCGAAGGAAATTACGGCATTATTAATCAAGGAACAGGGTATGCTGTCGTGAATATCCTGACCAAGGAGATGAAAGCCTATAACATTTCATCTTACCTTGACGCCCTCAAAACAGCGGAGTACTTAGCCAGGAGGGAGGAAGTCATTGATTTACCACCCACTCCAGTCCCACCAGTGCCTACTCCGCCACTAGAAAACCCCGGGCCAAGTTTGTTAGAAGATGCTATTAGAGGACTGAAACCAGACATCCAGCGACTCATCAGGAAGTATGCGCCCGAGACGGTCAGCGTCGATAAATCGACAAATTTCGCCGATTCAAAAATGAAGTGCACCACTTAGGGTGAGCTAGCCGAAAGGGGGCCCATCTAAGGTAGCCTGACTTGTACCACCAAAACAGGCAATCAAAGATGGGCTACCACCAGCTTAACGCAGAAGAACGACTCGAAC
>WGLZ01000002.1 GCA_016471375.1 Cyanobacteria bacterium RI_101 | reverse complement strand
CCTTCCGCACACGCTATATGGAGCGTAGTAGAACAAAAAGATGCTCCACAGGCAGGGCGTAAATCTGCACCAACACACTGCCGCAAGCGTAGTTTAAATGAATTGCGCTATCAATAGCGGCAACCTGCGGAATGTAGGTTAAAACAGCCGTTTGGGATAAAATGCAGGACATCTACGCACCATGAGATAAAGAATGACGAGAGAATAAGGGTTTAAGCTCACTTTTGCAATTGTGCGGTCTTTCTTTGAAAAGACTAAGTAGGTTGGCTAAAGGAAATCCCCCTTATTAGAAAAGGGGCGGCTTGGGATGACTTCTAAGTTTATGACGGTCGCCAGTCTGGGGGAATATTGACGTGGACGCGGGGCAATTTGTGGGGTTGAAACTCCCCGGTTTGCACCATTTGGAAATCCCGTTCCCCCAGCGCCGACCGAAATTGGGCTTCGATTTCCGCCAAGAATTTTGGACAAATGGCTTGCCATTGCTCTCGGGTGCGCCAACGAATCACCAGAATCAGTTCCCGCGGCGCCGTCGGGTTGAGCCAAACTTCCTTACTAACAAAACCCGGTTGAGCCGCTAGCGCCTGGGTCCAAATCGCCAGATCCTGTTCCAGAAAGTGAATTTGATCGGCCTCAGCCACCTGGAATTTTAACCATTCAATAACCATAGAAGCGTAAATATCCGTAGGACGCGTTATCGACAGCGTAACCCATCGGCGCTGACGGCTGGAGCGGGCCGGGACTCCGTTCCCCCAAGCGCCGGAAAAAATCGATAAGATATAGACCATTCTTCGCTCCCAGCGCCGTCTATGTTTGTGGATTTTTTTATCAAGCGCCCGGTTTTCGCCACGGTCTGCGCCCTGTTGATTCTGCTGGTGGGGGTGATTAGTCTCTTTAACCTACCCATCGCCCAGTTCCCCGAAGTGGCGCCGACGGAAATTCAAGTGAGCGCCAACTACCAGGGCGCCAGCGCCGAAGTGGTGGAGCGGGCGGTGACGGATATTTTGGAGCGGCAGATTAACGGCGTGCAGGGCTTGCGCTATATTTCCTCCACCAGCAGCAACGACGGCACCAGTAGCATCAGCGTCACCTTTGACCGGGCCAGGGATAAAGATATCGCGGCGGTGGACGTCCAGAACCGGGTGGCGCTGGCGGAGCCTCAGTTGCCGGACGCGGTCAAACGCACGGGCATTCGGGTCAATAAAGAATCCAATAGTTTGCTGATGGGGATCGGGATCTTCAGTCCCAACGGCAAGTATGACAACGTCTTTCTCAGCAACTACGCCGACCGTTACCTGGTCGATCCCATGCGGCGGATCAAGGGCGTCAGCAATGTGCGGATCTTTGGCGAGCGGGTTTACGCCATGCGCCTCTGGATCGATCCCCTGAAATTAGCCAGCCGGGGGTTAACCCTAGAGGACGTCACCAGCGCCCTACGGGAGCAAAACCTACAAATTGGGGCGGGGAAAATCGGCGCCGAGCCGGTTCCCGAGGGGCAAGAGTATCAACTAGACCTCCGGGCCAGCAGTCAGTTAACCCAGCTTGAAGATTTTGAAAACCTGATCCTCAAAACCGACCCCAGCGGTTTGGTGGTGCGTTTTAAAGACGTGGGCCGGGCGGAACTCGGCGCTCAAAATTACGGCAGTTTCCTCCGCTACCGGGGGCAAGAGGCCGTGGGGTTGGGGATTTACCAGTTGTTGGATAGCAACGCGCTGGAGGTGGCAAAGTTGGCGCGGCAGGAAATGGAGCGCCTCTCGGCTCAGTTTCCCCCGGATATCGAGTATCAAATCGCCTTCGACACCACGGATTTTGTTAAAGAATCCCTCTACGAGGTTGTCCATACGCTAGTGGTCGCCGTCGTTCTCGTGGTTTTGGTCATCCTCCTCTTCCTCCAGGATTGGCGCACCACCGTGATCCCGGCGCTGACCATTCCCTTGGCGCTGGTGGGCACCTTCGCTTTTGTGAAAGTCTTTAACTTCTCCATTAACAGCCTGACGCTCTTTGGTTTAACCCTAGCCTCGGGGATGGTGGTGGACGACGCCATTATCGTGGTGGAGCAGATTAGCCGTTATATCCAGGAGCGGGGGGAAAATCCCCAGGCGGCGGCTAGCGAAGCCATGAAGGAACTAACCGGCGCCGTGATCGCCACCTCTCTCGTTTTAATGGCGGTGTTTGTGCCGGTGGCCTTTTTCCCCGGCACCACCGGGATTCTTTACCAACAGTTCGCCCTCACCATCGCCTTTTCCATCACCATTTCCACCTTTTTGGCGCTAACCCTAACCCCTTCCCTCTGCGGCGTCCTCCTGCGGCGGGGACAACACGCCCCGGATTGGCTGATGGGCTTTTTCAACGGCTTTAACGGCTTTTTAGGCTGGCTGACGAAGGGCTATCGCAAGGCGCTCTTTGGTTTAGTGCGGATTCAATATTTGGTGATGGCCATTTTCGCGGCGCTGATTGGCCTAACGGTGTGGCTCTACGCCACGGTGCCCACGGCCTTCTTGCCGGAGGAAGACCAGGGCTTTTTTATCACCATTATTCAGGCTCCGGAGGGGTCTTCTCTCCAGTACACCAGTCGGGTTATGACCCAGGTGGAAAAGGAGCTTTTAGCGATTCCCGAAGTGCGGGCCACCTTCGCGGTGGGGGGCTTTAGCTTTAGCGGCAACAGCGCCAACCAGGGCATTATCTTTACTCGTCTCAAACCCTGGTCCGAGCGCCGAGCGGCCAACCAATCGGTGCAGGCCATTATTGGGCAACTCTTCCCCAAATTCGCCCAAATCCCGGAAGCCAGTATTTTCCCGGTGAATCCCCCCGCCATTCGGGGTCTGGGGCGCTTCGGCGGCTTTAATTTCCAATTGCAGGATCTACGGGTTAACGGCGACTTTGACGCCCTGGTGGGAGTCCTGGGACAACTCCTCGGCGCCGCCAATGAAAATCCCGCCTTCCAGCGGGTCTTTAGCACCTTCCAAGCCAATAGTCCCCAGCTTTTGGTGGACGTCAACCGCAACCGGGCTAAAACCCTCGGGGTGCGGGTGGACGATATTTTCCAAACCCTAGAGGTGGCCCTGGGGTCCAGTTACGTTAACGACTTCATTCTTCAAGACCGCACCTACCGGGTTTACCTGCAAGCGGATCAAAAGTTTCGGGACAACCCGGAGGACATTGGCAAGCTCTATGTCCGCTCCGAGTCGGGACAAATGATTCCCCTAGCAAACCTCGTTAAAGTCACTCCCACCGTCGGCGCCCAGACCATTACCCACTACAACCTCTTCCGCTCCATCGCCGTTAACGGCTCCGCGGCGCCGGGGGTCAGTTCCGGGCGGGCCATGGACGTCATGGAAACCACGGCGAAGGAGGTTTTTCCCCCCGGTTTTACCTACGAGTGGTCCGGCACTTCCTTGGAGGAGCGGGAATCCCAGGGACAAGCGCCGATGATTTTCGGTCTAGGCTTGCTCTTTGTCTTCCTGGTGTTAGCGGCCCAGTACGAAAGTTACGTCGATCCCGCGATTATTATGCTGGCGGTGCCCCTAGCGATGATGGGGGCGCTCCTAGCCCAACTGAGTCGGGGTTTCGCCAACGACGTCTATTGTCAAATCGGGCTGGTGATGTTGATTGGCTTGGCCAGTAAAAACTCCATTTTGATTGTGGAATTCGCCAACCAACTGCGGGCCCAGGGGTTGCCCCTGGTTAAAGCCGCGGTGGAAGCCTCCCAGGCCCGCCTACGGCCCATTTTGATGACGGCGCTGTCCACTTTGTTGGGGATTTTCCCCCTCGCCATCGCCTCCGGCGCCGGCGCCGGCAGTCGTCAGAGTTTAGGGACGGCGGTTTTTGGCGGGATGTTGATCGCCACCTTTTTAAGTCTCTTTATCGTGCCCATTCTCTACATCATCGTTAAATCCCTGACGGCGCCGGATCCCCGGAAACCCGTCGTCGAAGTGGAGACATTGGAGGCCGGGCTGAAAGAGCCTCTCGTCGCCGGGAGAAAGTAAGGCCTCGTCCCCTTCGGCTACGCTCAGGGGACGTTAACGGCCGGCGCTTGGGGGCAAGTCGAGGGCTGAGCGTAGCCGAAGCCCGGTTGCAGGCTCCCTTCGACTACGCTCAGGGAGCCGCTATGCTAACTTTCAGAGCGCGAAGGGCTGACTGTCCAACAGCGCCTCCAGTTCCGCCGCCGCCACCGGGGGGCTAAATAAATAGCCCTGGCCGCAATCGCACCCGTTTTCCCGTAAAAAATCCCACTGGTCTCGGGTTTCAATCCCTTCGGCGATCGCCTCCATGTCTAAATGCCGCGCGAGGGAAATTATCGCTTTGACCAGCGCCGCCGTCTGGGGATCGGCGGGGAGTTTGGCCACAAAGGAGCGGTCGATTTTTAAAGATTGAAAATGGAAATGATGCAGATAGCTCAGGGAAGAATAGCCCGTGCCAAAATCGTCCAGGTCTAAACGGATCTTCAATTTCCCCAACTGCTCTAGGGTTTCAAAGACGTCGGGGTGGCGGTCAAGGAGGACGTTTTCCGTAATTTCTAGGGCTAACTGTTGGGGGTTAATCTGATGGAGCTTGAGGACAGACTCCAGCATTTCCAGAAAATAACTATCTCGCAATTGCCGGGGAGAAATATTCAACCCTAAAATCTGAAAAGAGGGTCGGGTTTGCCAGAGCGCCAACTGCCGACAGGCTTCCTCAATGATCCATTCGCCCACGTCGATAATTTGTCCCGTTTCTTCGGCGATGGGGATAAAGTCCTCGGGACTCACCTCTCCGAGGGTCTGATTCCGCCACCGGAGTAAACCTTCCGCGCCGATCACGCGCCCGGTTCGCAAATCGAGACAGGGTTGATAAAGGAGGCTGAACTCCCGGCGCTTTCTGGCCTGGCGCAGTTCCGTTTCCAAACGGAGGCGGGTTTGGGCCACGGCGTTCATGGGGGCGGTGAAAAATTTAAAGGTGTCCCGCCCGTCGGCCTTGGCGGCGTACATGGCGGTGTCGGCGTTTTTGAGCAAATCTTCCGGGGCGTAACCGTCTTCGGGGAAAACGGCGATACCGATACTGCCATTGATAAATAATTCATGGGAATTGAGAGAAAAGGGTTGCCGCAGTAAGCCTAAAATGCGCTTGGCGATGGTGGCCAAGTCCAACGGCGCTTTGACCTTGGAAACCACGATTAAAAATTCGTCCCCCCCTAAGCGAGCGACGGTGTCGGATTTACGCACAGCCCGCTCTAGGCGCTGGGCCACTTCCTTGAGCAACAGATCGCCGGTGTCATGGCCCAGGGTGTCGTTAATTTTTTTGAAATTATCTAAATCCACAAACAAAACGCCCACCAAATGCTGATGGCGTTGCCCATGTTCCAGCGCCTGCTTGAGGCGGTCTTGTCCGAGAGTGCGGTTGGGCAGGCCCGTGACGGCGTCGTAGTTGGCTTGGTAAAAAAGCAGTTCTTCCTGTTCCTTTTGACGGGTAATATCTTCCTTGACGGCGACATAGTGAGTGATTTGCCCCTGGGCGTTGCGGATGGGAGAAATAGACGCTTTTTCCCAGTATAATTCCCCGTTTTTTTTGCGAT
Organism: Cyanobacteria bacterium RI_101; assembly: GCA_016471375.1. GTDB lineage: Bacteria > Cyanobacteriota > Cyanobacteriia > Cyanobacteriales > Microcystaceae > Synechocystis. The sequence goes on along the minus strand of WGLZ01000002.1, from coordinate 10,355 downwards.
TATGAAATTCCCCATGCCATTCCTGACCGGCGCTGAGGGTTTCCCAAAGGTTGCGATATTCCTGAGAAGAGGTGTGCCCGGATTTCAGCACCCGAGGATTTTGTCCCAGCACTTCCGCCAAGGAATAGCCGGAAATTTTTTCAAATTTAGGGTTTACATAATCAATATTTCCCTCGGCGTCGGTAATCACAATCGAGGCGGGGCTTTGTTCGCAAGCTTGGGAGAGCACTTGTAATTTCTCTTCCGTCCGGCGCCGTTGGGTAATATCCAAAAAGATCAATAAACAAGCTTGGATGCCGTTAAAGCGAATTTGACCGGCGGAAACCAGCATGATGGCCGCGTCTCCAACTCGATTTAAAATTTCCGCTTCCTGGTTGCGGATTGGGTCGCCGCTTTGGAGGGTTTCTAGAATCTGTCGCCGGGTTTCCGGGGAGCGCCAGAGGTTTAACTCTAAATCGGTTTTGCCAATAATCTCCGATTTGGGAAGACCCAAAAATTGGCGAAAACTGTCGTTAATTTCTAAAATATTGCCCTGAATGGGGGTGCAGATCAGAATCGGCTGGGGCGTATAGTTAAAGGCGATATGAAATTTTTCTTCGGAACTGCGAATCGCCAGCGCCTGCCGTTGATTTTCTTCCAGTTGCGTTTGCAGATCTTGATTACGGCGCTGGAGTTCCTGGGTGAGGTGACGGATTTTTAGTTGGGTTTTGATACGAGCAATCACTTCTTCCCGGCGGAGGGGTTTGTGGAGATAGTCCACGGCGCCTAAACCCAGTCCTTTGACGATATGATCGGTATCCGTCAGCGCCGTGATAAAAATAATGGGAATCTCCTGAGTGGCGGGTAAACTTTTCAGGCGCCGGCAGGTTTCAAATCCGTCGATGCCGGGCATCAAAATATCCAGCAAGATAATATCCGGCAAAACTTTTTGGATCTTTTCAATGCCGCTTTCCCCGTCCCGAGCCACATGGACTTTCCAGCCTAAGAGGCGCATGAAGCCGTTCAGCACCTTGAGGTTGGCGGGATTGTCGTCAATGATAAACACAACAACGTTTTCGAGGTAGCCCATGGCCTTAGGGGGAGTTCGGATGAGGGTTAGACCGACGGAGAATGTCCTTCAGTCGAGATAATTCTGCTGTATTGTATTTTCAGGAGAGCCATAAAGGTTTTTTGTGCTTAAAAAGGGCTAAGTCAGTAAATTATACTTGGGCCGCTAGTCTAGACCTTACCCTTATTTTAGGAAATCACCCTCTCTAATCCCTCCCCAGGTAATAAACTGTGACATTTCCCTCACCCAAAATCGTCGGACTGCTCAAAACCCGGGACGAGTGGCCCCTAGCGGCGCTGGCCATAACCCACTTTTTGCTCCGCCAGGGCGACGAGGTTTACGTCATCGACCACTGTAGTCAACGGCCCGGCGCCGAGGCGCTCTTTCCCCTGCTGAACGCCTCCCTCGGATCTCGCGTCCGCCTCTACCGTTACGAGGAGACCGAACTTTGGGAAGAGGGCATGATGAACGCCCTCATTCAGTTGAGCCAAGAGTCGGAGCCAGACTGGTTTTGCCCCTTCGACTCCGATGAGTTTTTGGCACCGTCGGCTCCCCTAGGTCAGTCTTTAGCGGCGCTTCCCGCCTCCGTTGAGGCGCTGTATTACCCCCTCGAAAATTGGCTCGCCCCTCGGGAAATGGACGACGCTCGGTTTGAGGATTACCTGCGGATCGAAGGCAGAACCCTGCCTCATCTGCCCAACGCGGCGCCGACTCCCCAGCAAATTCAGCAAATCCGGGGGGGAACCTTAAGCTATTTCGCCCTAGCGCCGGAGCGCAAAGTCCTCTTTCGCAATAGCCCCGACGTCTGGCTCGGCGCCGGCAATCACCAAATTTGGCCCCTGAACCTTCCCGCGGCCCAAATTCTCGACGCTTCCAGTTTAAAAGCGATCCACTTACCCCTTTTGAGTTGGCCGCGCCTCCAGCGCAAGAGTCGTAGGGGTCAGCGATGTCGATTAGAAGGGCGTCCGGCTAATTTTGGCTGGCAAAACCAAATGCTCTTCGACCTAGAGCAAGCCGGGCGATTAGAGGACTATTGGGCCCGCCATTCCCTTGGCGCCGACGTCCCCCGCCCCGGTTTGAACTACCGACTCGACGGTCAATTTCGGGAACTGATTCGACCGGCGGCGGAGTATTTGCAAAGTCTCGACTGGACTGAAAAGGGCGCCGTTCAAGCCCTAACCCTAGCGCCGGAACTGTGCCGTCTGGGACAACGGGCCCATCGCGCGCTCCTCAATGTCGCCCATCCCCCGGCGCCGATTCAGTGGCGTCTGCAAGGGAACCTGACCCCCGCTCAACTGGCGCCCTACGAAGCCCAAACCTTCCCCAGTTTGCAAAAACATTGGCGCTCCCATCCCCAACGGGGGCCCCTAACGGCGGCCTTGGCGCTCCGGGGTCAAACGGTGGTCGCCCTAGGGGTTCTGGAGGAGTTAGACAAAACGCAGGCGGAGTTACTTTCCCTCTGGGTGGCCCCGGAATACCGCCGTCAGGGTTACGGTCGTCAACTGCTGAGCCGTTTACAGTCGGTTCTTAAACCCCGACAGACCCTAACGGCCCATTACAAAACGAGCGAACTGACCCAGGCGGCGCTGGAACCTTTATTAACCCGCTTGGGCTGGCAAGCGCCGGAGCCGACTTTTTTGTTGGCGAAAACCGACCGGCCCCACATCGCCCAGGCGCCCTGGTTGCGCCAATTTCCCCTATCGTCGGAGTTTACGGTCTTTCCTTGGTTAGACTTAACCGCCGCGGATCGTCAGACCCTCGCCCAACTGGATTACCCCCCGGCGCTGTCGCCCCTAGCGGATCCCGAGCGCCTAGAACCCCTCAATAGTCTGGGACTCCGTCATCGGGAGCAATTTATCGGTTGGCTGGTCACCCATCGGGTCGATCCTCAAACCATTCGCTACTCCACCCTCTTTGTGGCGCCCCGCTTTCGGGCCAAGGCGAGGGGGATCGCCCTACTCTCCCAGGCGATTTTGCGGCAGATGGAAAGTCCCGCGGAATTCTACACCTTTGCCGTGGCCGCGGATAACGCCTTGATGTCGCGTTTTTTCCGGCGCCATCTGCGCCCCTACATGACCTGGGTGAGCGAATCTCGACGAAGGCGCTTCCTCCCCCAAAAATCGTAGTAGAGTAAAAACTCGCGCCCTTGACCCCCCTAATTGCCGCTACGGTGTACACAGATCTTGGCTAAAGACCTACATTTTGGGTTTGATCCCCCTAAATCCCCCTTTACAAGGGGGACTTTGAGAAGTTTTCCCCCCTTTTCAAGGGGGGTTAGGGGGGATCGTGATACTTGCGTGTACACGGTAGCCTAATTTCCAGGGGCGACCCCAGGGTTAAACCGCCCATTTTCAGTTCCTCGGGAGGATCAAAACGATGGAAAACAAGCAAATGTTAATGATTCCGGGGCCGACGCCGGTACCGGAGAAAGTTCTTTTGGCCATGGCCAAGCACCCCATCGGCCACCGGAGCGGCGACTTTAGCAAAGTCATTGGGGAATTGACCGCCGGTCTGAAGTGGCTCCACCAGACTCAAAACGACGTGGTGATGCTGACCGCCAGCGGCACCGGCGCCATGGAGGCGGGGATTATCAATTTCCTCAGCTCCGGCGACCGGGTTTTAGTGGGCAATAACGGTAAGTTTGGCGACCGTTGGGCCAAGGTGAGCAAGGCCTACGGGTTAACGGTGGAGGAAGTCCGGGCGGAGTGGGGCCAGCCCCTCGACCCCAACGCCTTTAAGGCCATTCTGGAGAGCGACAGCCAAAAGACCGTTAAGGCCGTCATTATCACCCACTCAGAAACCTCCACCGGGGTGTTAAACGACCTCGAAGCCATTAACGCCGCCGTCAAGGCCCACGGCCAAGCCCTGATGATCGTCGACGCCGTCACCAGCCTCGGCGCCGTTAATCTGCCGGTGGACGAGTGGGGTCTGGACGTGGTGGGTTCCGGCTCCCAAAAAGGCTATATGATTCCCCCCGGTCTCGCCTTCGTCTCCGTCAGCGCCAAAGCTTGGCAAGCCTACGAGGGCGCCAAACTACCCAAGTTCTATCTGGACTTGAAAAAATACAAAAAAGCCACGGACGAGAACAGTTCCCCCTTCACCCCGCCGGTGAATTTGATGTACGGACTGCAAGCCTCTTTAGAAATGATGCAGGCGGAAGGGTTAGACGCCATCTTCGCCCGCCACCGGCGCCACACCGAAGCCACCCGGGCCGCGGCTAAGGCCCTTGGTCTCTCTCTCTTTGCTCCCGACGGCGCCGCCAGCCCGGCCATTACCGCCATTGAGAGCGATTCCGCCGAAGCCATCCGCTCCGCTATGCGCAAAAAGTTCGACATCGCCCTGGCGGGAGGCCAGGACCACCTCAAGGGCAAAGTCTTCCGTATTGGTCACCTCGGCTTTGTCTGCGACCGGGATATTCTCAGTTGCGTTGGAGCGCTGGAGGCTACGTTGATGGGTCTGGGCCATAGCGCCGCGCCCGGCGCCGGCGTCGCGGCCGCCAGCAAAGTTCTCTGCGCCTAGGACTCGGTAAACGGCGCCGCGGGGTCGATTAAACGCCATTCCCGGAGTTCGTACTCTACGCACTGGTTAACGATCAAGGGATCTTGCTCCACTAGGGTTTGCGCTTCCTCTCGGGAGTCCGCCCAAAAGAGCAACATCCCCCCGCCCCGCTGGGCCCAATACCCCGATTGCGCTAGGCGTCCCCCTTCCCGCAGGCGCTGGACATAGTCCCGATGGGCGGGGACAAAACGGTCAAAGGTTTCTTTGGGAACGACGCCCCGCTCAATTTTGACAAACCAAGGCATGGAAAGTAGGTTGGGTGAAAAGTTAACCCCGCTATCCTAGACGGATGAGTTCAGTGCTTGTCCCAGAGAAGGCTGAGAACGTTCTTGGCTGTCTCAGTAAATCCCCCTAAATCCCCTTTTACAAGGGGGACTTTGAGAAGTTTTCCCCCCTTTCAAAGGGGGGTTAGGGGGGATAAAACCTAGGGCGCCGGTAGGGGTGACTTAACCTCGGCGCTGAAATGGGGAAATCTCCCTAGCCGTCCGACTCGGCGCTCTAGACCGTCCAGCTTGGTTTCCAGTCTGGGGAGAACTTCTAGCTTTTGTTCAATGCGATCCAATCGGTTGTCTATTTTAGCGAGAAGATCTTTTAAATCGACTTCGATAATCGTCTGCGACATAGAAATTGTTTCCGTATTGGTAAACTGTTTCGGCAAGGCGCTGGCCAAGACCTCTCCATTCCTGATTCTAGATGAGGGAGTGTTGACCCGCGCTAAGCTAACTCCCCCTTCCCCCGCTATCCTATTTTTTGCTAGGAGTCCCCGCCCGTGCTCGACACCCTTGACCTGAGCCTCAGTTTAGACAAAGAAACCTACCGCGCCCAGATTGAAGACCTGATGCGGCAACTGCGGGATCTTCAGGAAGCCTGTTGGCAGGAAAAAGCGCCGGTGATTATTGTGCTGGAAGGCTGGGCCGCGGCGGGGAAGGGAACCCTGCTCAAAAAAATCATTAACTATATGGATCCGAGGGGGTTCGCCGTCAATCCCACCTTTCAGGCCACGGAGCAGGAGCGCCTCTACCCCTTCTTATGGCGCTTTTGGGAAAAATTGCCGCCCCGGGGAAGCCTTGGCTTTTTCTACCACAGTTGGTACACCAATTGCCTAGAGGAGCGCCTCCTCAAGCGGGTGACCCCGGCCCAAGCGCCGCTACAAATGCGAGACATCAACGCCTTCGAGCGCCAACTGGTGGAAGACGGAGCGGCGCTGGCTAAGTTTTGGATACATCTGAGCCGCAAGGAACTGAAAAAACGCCTCAAGGAATACGAAGCCGACGACCTAGAGTCCTGGCGGGTGCGGCCGGAGGACTGGCAACAGGAAAAACACTACAACGAATACTGCGCCCTGACGGAAGAAATGCTGACCTACACCAGCACGGGCCACGGCCCCTGGACTCTGGTGGAAGGGGATTGCGAGCGTTGGGCCCGGGTGAAGGTGCTCTCCCAACTGGTGGCGGTGATTGTGCAGGCGCTGGATCGGCGTAAAATTACCCCGGCGCCGGTGGTTAGCCAACCCCAAACGGTTCTGCTTCCCACAGAGCCGAATTTCCTCGACGCCGTGGATCTAAGCCTCAGCTTAAGCAAAGAGGATTACCGTCAACAACTCCGGGAAGAGCAAATCGCCCTTCGGCGCTTGCAAGCCGAGATTTTCCAGCACAAAATCCCGGTCATCGCCCTCTTTGAAGGCTGGGACGCCGCGGGGAAAGGCGGCGCCATTAAACGACTCACAGACACCCTTGACCCCCGCAGTTACCGGGTCAACGCCTTTGCGGCGCCGACGCCGGAGGAGGCCCGCTACCATTACCTCTGGCGCTTTTGGCGGAAAATCCCCGAGGGGGGACGCATCGGCATCTTTGACCGCAGTTGGTACGGGCGGGTGATGGTGGAGCGGATTGAGGGCTTTGCCTCGGAACTGGAATGGCGCCGAGCCTATCAGGAAATTAACGAGTTTGAAGCCCAACTGACCACCAGCGGCTATGTGGTGGTGAAGTTTTTCCTCCATATCAGCCCGGAGGAACAGTTACGGCGCTTTGAGGGACGGGCCCAGGATAGCTTCAAACAATACAAATTAACGGACGAAGACTGGCGCAACCGGGAAAAATCCCCCCTCTACGCCGTGGCCATTAACCAGATGATCGCCCGCACCAGCGCCCCGGCGGCGCCCTGGAACGTTATTCCCGCCAACGATAAATATTACGCTCGGGTGGCGGTGATCCAGGCGGTGGTTAAAGCCATTCAAGTGGAACTGCGACGGCGCTCTCACTCCTGATTATCAAGGGTTAGACGGAAAACTCCCTCAAGTTTTCCTCCCTTGACCCCGGCCGAGTAAGCCCCAACCCCCAAAATACAGTTTATTTGAATCCCTTGACGATTTCAGCTTCGATGGATTAGCTTTGTTTTGTCATGGACTTTAAAGTTAACATGGCTTACAATAAACAAATCTTAATTTTAAATCAACCCTTAACCAGCCACCTCTCCCTCCTGAAGGAGATTCCCAAGCGGGGCCGAGAGCAAATCCAACGTCACTTCTAGAATCGATAGTTAGAGACGCCGAGTTAATTCAGTGTTTTTTGCCGCCTTCCTTGAATTAGGGAGCCACCAAAATCCATCAGATTTACTAAAATAACTTAAATTTTCGCTTGAATATTCACCTTAATATTTTTTTAAGATTTCTTTATGTCTTTATCGGCCCCTATTCTCGCCCTGGTTCCCACCAGCGCCGTTACCCATCAAGCCGTCGCCAACGGTTCTTGGTTTGACCCCAACACCTGGGCGGGCGGTCAAATTCCGCCCACCGGCGCCAAGGTTTTGATTCCCCAAGGGATCGAGGTGACTTACGACGGCGCTAGCGAGGCCCGGCTTTTTACCCTGCGGGTGGACGGCAAACTCAGTTTCGCGACGGATCAAGATACCCGTATCCTGATCGACACCTTCGTCGTGACCGAGACGGGAACCTTAGAAATTGGCGCGGAAGCGAATCCCGTGGGGGCGGACAAGCAAACAGAAATTATTTTCGCCCCCGTCGATCCCAGCCAGCGGGGCATTGACGTCAGTTGGGATCCCCGCCAACTGAGCCGGGGTTTGCTGACGGAATACGGCGCTCAAGTAACTGTGGTGGGAGCGCAAAAAACGCCCTATATCACCTTGGCTGGCGACGCTTTAGCGGGGGCCACGGAGTTGGTGTTTAGTCAACCGATTCCTAGCGACTGGCGGATCGGCGACCGCATTGTCCTCACGGGCACCCAATGGAACGCCAAAGGCTCCCACGCCGACAACAGCGTCACCCAGGATGAGGTGTTAACGATTACCGCCATTAACGGCAATCGGATTCAGTTCAGTCATAACGACGTCGTTGGCAATAGCCTCCGCTTTAACCACACCGCTCCTCCGGGTTACGACCTGGATATTTACGTCGCCAATCTAAGCCGCAATGTCCGCTTTGAATCGGAAGCCGGCGCCGACGCCCCAATCCCGGAGCGGGGCCATACCCTCAATCAGGGCAACGTCACGCTCAAAAACGCCGCTTGGATTGGCTTGGGTCGCACCGACAAGGACAAAATTATCAACGATCCCCAATTCGACGCGGCGGGCAATCTCATTCCGGGGACGGGGACTAACGCTCGTTGGCGAGCGCCGATTCACATTGACGAAGTCTTAGTGACTAACCCGAACGATCCCGGTAGTACCATCATTCAGGGGAACGCGGTTTGGACGAGTCCCGGCTGGGGCTACACCATCCATAGCAGTCGGGCGGTGGTGGAGGATAACGTCTCCTTCGACGTTACCGGCGCCCACTATGTGACGGAAATTGGGGACGAGGAGGCTATTTTCCGCCGTAATATCGCGATTAAGGCCCCCGGCTCTAAAACCGATCCCGACGCGACCTTAATTAATCCCATCGATCCCCGGGGACTGATTAATGATTTTGCCTCCTCTGGTTTAGGTTTCTGGTTCCAAAGTCCCTACAGCGTTTTTGCCCTTGAGGATAATATTTCCGCGGGAACAGCGGACGCCGGGATCTTAATCTACGGTCGCACCGACGCGACGGCGCCGCCGGATGTGCCCACGTCCCGCCTCCCCGCGGATTTACAGATCATTGCGGGAGGGAGTCCGACCATCGCCTCCTGGAAAGTGCCAGCGCAGAACGTCTCGGGGAACGCGGTTTATAACGCCGACGCCGGGATTGAAGTCCGGGGATTCTCTCGGGACGACGAGGGCTTTGACCGGATTTTCCGGGTGCGCCACGACCGACCGACGGTTTTGGAAGATTCCACAATTTGGGGCGTCCGCAATAATGGCGTGCAAATTGCTTATTCCGGGCAAATCACGATTAAGGATAGCTTGGTTTTAGGAGACTTAGCTAACCCGATTGCGAGGAATCCCCGTGTGGTGGGAAGCGAGTCGGCCAAGGATGGGGTGGGTCTTTTTGCGGATAAAAACGCCCGTAATATTGTCTATGAAAATGTCCGAGTGGAGGGGTTTACCGTCGGCGCCACTGCGGGGCAAACCGGAGATACTTTCACAACCAATGAAAGCCCCTTTAGTCAGAGCCGTTTGTTAGGGGGTTACTTCGCCAATAACACTTTTAATTTATTCCCCGCTCCCATCAAATTGCGAGACACAGACGATTCGGCGCTGAACGCCAACGGGACTTTATTTCCCTACACGCCCTATTTTGAAATTAGCGGTAATCCCACTTTTATTGTTCCCGCCGGCAATCAAGCGCCGACGGCTAGTTTCCTCTCTTCCAGCGTCGGCGGTTTAGGCGTTTTCTTTGACGCGACCCAGTCCTTTGATCCCGATTACATTCTCAATTTTACCGATCTCCCCAATACGCCTTTTACCTCTGGGGATAACACTATTGCCAGTTTTGCCTGGGACTTTAATAACGACGGCCAGTTTGACCAATTTGGGCGCTATGTCGCTCACGTCTTCTCGACGCCCGGCGCTTATCCGGTGACGTTACAGGTAATTGACACCCAAGGACAAAAGAGCGAAATTACCCAGACCGTTACCGTTAACCCCACGCCCTTTTCTAACCGCGTGAGTCACGGCGTTTTTAATGTGGCGCCGACGCTCCAACAAACCTTTGGAACAACCAATTGGTACGAGTTTGGCAACTGGTCGGTCAGCCGAAGTTCCAAATGGAACCACGATATGGGAAACCAGCGGTTTTTTGCCGATAATACAGGATCCGGTAGCTTGATCCAAATTATCTATGACAACTCCCTGACTCGGGGGGCGCAACGGGTAAGTTTTGACGCCGCTAATATGGGATCTGGCAATACCCTTCAATTGCAGGTGTTTGGGGTTAGTGGACGTTTTTCTCTTCAGGCAAGTAATACGGGAAATCCCATTAATTCTAGCAATACTTTGCCCTTGACCGCTGTCAAACTTTTTGATTCCGGCAACCTCGCAACCAGTTTTTTTGATTGGCAAACTTTTAGTTGGGATAATGTTGACTTTGGCTCTGGTTATCAATTTTTAGCCCTCCGCTTCTTTACCAATGGGGTCGGCGCTGGGGAAACCCAAATGATTGATAACGCCTTTATTGGCTCGGCGCTGGTTAATCCGCCGGTGTTAAGCCCCGAGTTCGCCATTTCGGCGAACTATGTCTCGAAACCGGAAGGGAATAGCGGCGGAACTAACTTTAGCTTTACCGTTACCCGCTCGGTGACGACCAGCGGTTTAGATACGGTGGACTGGGCCGTAACCGGTTCTGGTTTAAATCCAGTGAACGGCGCCGACTTTG
>WGLZ01000050.1 GCA_016471375.1 Cyanobacteria bacterium RI_101 | reverse complement strand
TCTGATTTTACAGTTGATAGATATTGAGCCAGAATTTGGAGAAAGGCTACTAGATAAACTTCGCTATCTACAGGCTTTTGTCTGTTACCACGTTAGTTATGTCCACTGGTTCCGCAAGATAGTCGTCTTGCACTAATTTGGATTTGTCAAGCTATCTTGTAACTATGAATGTAAAGTTTTGTTAAGAGATTCAACATTTCTGCTATCAGCTACATCTAACTTGGCTCTCTGTTAACCGATTACCATATTTTCGCTTAACCCTATCCTCCACAATTTTTCGCATCTCAATCAGTGTGGCTCTGAGAAATCCTCCCGTTCCACAAGCTGGATCGAGAACTCTTAACTTGGTTCGTTGTTCTGACGAATAGGTTGCCAGAACCATTCCAACTGCCATATCGCAAACGTTACGAGGAGTGAAGAAAGCACCGTGATCTCGCCGACTCGTAACGCTGACGATTTCCTCATAAGCTTCTCCTTTAATATCACTCGTTGTTTCCTGGAAATTAAACGTTTGAAGTTCAGCAACAATATAAGCCAACGAGCGATTATCTAGCTCAATGTCTTCATTTTTAGCAGGGAAAATATGGGAATAGCGTTTCTTAACAGCATTAAAAATTTTTTGAATTCTAGCTCTTAGCTTACGTTGCCCCAACTCACTACGCCGCTCATCTTGCGTAATGCTAAATTCCATGACTCCGCTAGTTTGCTGCTCGTCATACACCTTGCAAAAGATCAACTTTAAAAGTTCAAAAAACGCCTTTTCCTTTGCCAAGTTTCCATTGACGTGCAAGTAGTTATGGCATCGCTTAAACGTACCGCGTAACCCTTCTGTGGCAGGCACAAGTTCAGAAAACTGTAGGCTCTCTGGGGATCACGCCGAGACTTGTATCTTGTTATACAGTTACGATTTGACATTAACTCAGAAAAGCTCATCCAGTAAGGGTTCTGGCCAATTGGCTCCCTAACTACCAGCCTCATTCCCGGAGAGCCAAACTGTAAACGCTTAGGCTCATTTTCCCCTTTCAATGGAATATCTGTAGCATCCGGGAAATCATAATTACCTTTGCTGTCAAGTGTCCTCTCAAATGCCTGCATTTCTGAGGCAACCCAAAGTCCCCATTTTGCATTCACACAAGCTGACATATAAGACTTGAGCTGATCAACACCTTCTTTACGATCAGTTGGTCTAATGTCTTCCTGCTTTGCCTCAACAATAATGAAAATATTCTCCTGCCGATGCTCAGTGCCAGCATGAAAAATAGCGATGTCAACCCGCTTTCGTTTTCCGCTCCCCATTTTAATTGGGAACTCACAGTGCAAATCTTCTCGTTCGTATTCATACTCTTCCACTAGGCTACGAGCCACTCGCTGACGCACATGCTCTTCTGGTGTATCCTTCCTCAAGACATCAGGATGAACGTAGCAACGTATCTTGCCTGATGGAATCAGCAATACTAGTTTATTTGCAGTTAAAGGTGCGGTCTCTAGCTGCTTTGCCGTCAAAATGCTATCCCTCTGCTTTTTGTGGTCTACAATACCTGATTTTAGGCTAGATTGATGATTTCGATGGCAAATTCAGGATTTGCTTAAGTAACGACGCTGGCGGAACTCCAATTGTTCCAGAATCACTACGACCAGCTCCTCAGTTGCGCATATCGCTGGAACCTGTGGGGCACTGTGTACGCAATCAAGGGCGGATGCTCAGACGGTGGCTTTCGGCGCTTTGGGCACTTGGGGTTGTCACTTTTTTAACCCAGACCATCCCACCTATCTGCGGGTAGCCGCCATCGCTCGGGTTCGCAACCGTCCCGATCTGGTGGGCAAAGCCCTGCGCCGCGGACATCTCTACTTCCGGGAAACCTCTTGTTGCCAGAGCCCTTTCTTTTTTCCCCCCGCCGGAGAAATCGCCGGTTGGGCCCAAATTCTCTACACCGCGGAAGTGGTTATGGCTCTGAACACGCACGGACTGGAGCGCCGCGGCGCCTGGGTGACGGTGGATAGCCTGCTCCATCCCCCCGGCTCGACGGCGACGGTTTATTACCGGAGCGACTGGCATGACGATCAACTCCGGGAGCCTCCCGCGGAAACTCTGCTCGTTCAGGAGTATCAGGGACGAGCCGCGGTTTGGGTGGAGTTGCTGGCGGCGGGGATGCTAATTTTCAGTTAGAAAGGGTAATCCGGCGCTAAGCTCTGAGCGGGGGGTTGACGCTATCATCGTCAACTCACTGGATCTAGTTTTATGAAATGCGTTGATCTCTTTGCGGGTTGCGGGGGGCTTTCCCTTGGTTTTGAAAAGGCGGGTTTTAAGGTGGCGGCGGGGTTTGAATATTGGGCGCCGGCTTTAAAAGTTTATGAAGCGAACTTCTCCCATCCTGTTTTTAACCAAGATTTACGAGAAGAACAAACCGCTCTTGACCTGATTCGACAATTCTCGCCGGATCTGATTATGGGCGGCCCCCCTTGTCAAGATTTCTCCAGCGCCGGTAAACGGGACGTCAGTCTGGGGCGAGCGGATTTAACCTACCATTTTGCCAATCTGGTCAGCGCCGTCCGCCCCCAATGGTTTGTAATGGAAAATGTGGAGCAGATTAAAAAGACTGCTATTTTAACGGAGGTAACCCAACAATTTATCGATAGCGGCTATGGCTTATCCGCCGTCATTTTAAACGCCGCCTATTGCGGCGTCCCCCAAGCCAGAACCCGCTTTTTTTTAATCGGTCATTGGGGAGACCGCCATAATCGACTGAACGCCATTTTTCAAAAAAATCTTAGCCCCAAACCGATGACCCTTAGAGATTACTTTGGCGACGAACTCGGGCTAGAGTATTACTATAGACATCCCCGCAATTATAACCGTCGGGGAATTTTTACCCTAGACGAACCCAGTCCCACCGTCCGCGGGGTCAATCGTCCTTTACCCTCCGGCTATCGGCTCAATTCCTGCGATCCGCCCGGCGCCGATTTAACTCAGATTCGACCGCTGACGACCCTGGAAAGGAGCTACATTCAAACTTTTCCTAGGGACTTTAAATTTTTCGGCGCTAAAACCCATTTAGAACAAATGATTGGCAACGCCGTTCCGGTGAATTTGGCTCAATTTGTGGCTCGGGGCCTTCAGGACTATCTCCAAAACGGCGCCGAGGGGGTTACGGCGTTGAATCACTGCGCAACCTTTGAGCGCCCGCAAACGGCGCTGAATCGGATGCCGGCGCCGGCGGGAATTTTATGTCCAAGCCGAGGCGATATTCTGAAGCTATATGATTAAGCGGTTCGACGCCCTTCGATCAGTTCAGCGCCCAAGTTCGCCGTCACACTTGCCGAAGTCTTCAGACGCGCGCGGGCCCCGCTTTAACCCACTTCAATATTTCCCGCTAGGTAGTCTCGCAACTGCCGGTCATGGTCGTGGCTTAGGTTTCCTAACGGCAGTTCGGAAAGCGGAAACGCCTCCGCTTGAAGTACCTCTAACCCGTCTTCCACCCGTAGCTCCCCCGTCGCCTCCACGGCTAGCAGAATGGAGATGGAGTGCATCCGGGGATCTCGCTTCGGGTCGGAATAGACCCCCGCCAGTCGGGGCGCTGCCGCCAGGTCTAAGCCGGTTTCTTCCTTGAGTTCCCGCCGGGCCGCCGCGGTTAAGGTTTCGCCCCAATCCACTAGACCGCCCGGTAGCCCCCATTGCCCCGTGTCTCGGCGCTGAATCAAGACTAGACGACCGTCTTCCAAGCGGGGAATCAAGGTTACGCCAGTGATGGGGTGACGGAAGGCGACCTTCAGCAACGTCCGGGTATAGCGCCAAAATTGGGACATAGAGAAGTGGCAAAGTAAAGGGGCCCTTAGCTTAACGAATCCCAGGACAAAGGGAAACCGATAAAGTTATTTATTTAAGGCCCGAAGCATCCAGGCGGTTTTTTCGTGCACCCGCATCCGGTCGGAGGCGAGGGAGGTGGTGGACTCGTCGTCGGCGCCCTGGGAGAGCTTGAGCACTTGGCGGCAAGTTTTAACAATTTGCTCGTGGCCGCTGGTGAGAATATCCACCATTGCCGTCCCGGAGGGAATGTCGTCCACCTCTGGAATCGAACTGAGTTGGGCGAACTGTTTATAGGTCCCGGGGGCGACGACGTCTAAACTGCGAATGCGCTCGGCGATTTCGTCCACCGCCAGCGCCAGTTCGTTGTACTGCTCTTCAAACATGAGGTGCAGTTCCCGGAATTGGGGGCCGGTGACGTTCCAGTGGAAATTGTGGGTTTGTAGATAGAGGGTGTAAGTGTCGGCGAGAAGTTTTTTCAGACCCTCGGCGATCTTCAACCGTTCGGCTTCAGGGATGCCAATATCGATAGCGCTCATGGTCAACCTTTGATTAACAGGTAATACGCTAATCACTATAGCGGTCTTTCCCCGCGCCGAAACTGCCGATTAACGAATTAGGACTTAGCGTCTCCCACAGGGGAAAGGGAGAGTTTTCTAAATCGGCGCCGACCTCGTTGACCGCTTCGATAACTCCAAATAGACCAGAAGCGCGTTAATATCCGCCGGATTGACGCCGCCGATGCGGGCCGCTTGACCGATGGTGAGGGGTTTAATTTGGTTCAGTTTTTCCCGGGCCTCCATCGATAGGGTCTCAATGGTCAGGTAATCTAAACCCTGGGGTAGGGGGCGCTGACTTTGACGGCTGACCTGCTCGATTTGCTTTTCCTGGCGCCGGATATAACCGGAATATTTAATTTCGATTTCGACCCCTTCTTTTTCAACGGCGCTTAGTTTGGGATTGCCGAGACCAAAGGACTCTAAATCGGCGTAGCGGAAACCGGGGCGCCGGAGGAGATCCGCTAACAGGATCGAGCCTTTAATCGCTTGTTGGGTTTGGGCCGCGATGGCCTGGGCCGCGGGGTCTTGCTCCTTAATGCGGGCGCCGTAAAGTCGCTCTTGTTCGGCCCGAATCTGGTCTTGTTTGGCGGTAAAAAGACGCCAGCGCCGGTCGTCGACCAGGCCGATTTCCCGTCCTAGGGGCGTCAGGCGCTGGTCCGCGTTATCGGAGCGGAGGACGAGGCGGTACTCGGAACGGCTGGTGAGCATTCGGTAGGGTTCCCGCAGGTCTTTAGTGCACAGATCGTCTAGGAGAGCGCCGATATAACTTTCTTCCCGAGGTAGAATTTTCAGATCCAACCCCTGACAGTAACGAGCCGCGTTGATCCCGGCGACGATCCCCTGGGCGGCGGCTTCCTCATAGCCGGTGGTGCCGTTAATCTGACCGGCGCAAAACAGCCCGGCGATTTTTTTAGTCATCAGACTGGGATAACACTGGGTGGCGGGGAGGTAATCGTACTCCACCGCGTAGGCGGCCCGGAGCATGACGCAATTTTCTAGGCCCGGCAAACTCTGGAGCATGGCCAGTTGAACGTTTTCCGGCAGTCCGGTGGAAAAGCCCTGAATATACAGTTCGGGAATCTCTCGACCCTCCGGCTCAATGAAAATTTGGTGGCTTTCCTTATCGGCGAAACGGACGATTTTATCTTCGATGGAGGGACAGTAGCGGGGCCCCTTGGAGTCGATAAAACCGCCGTAAATGGGGGAAAGATGAAGATTATCCCGGATAATTTGGTGGGTTTTAGCGGTGGTGCGGGTAAGGTAACAATTCATTTGCTCCCGCTCTTGCCAAACTTCCGGGTCAAAGCTAAACCAACGAACCTCTTCATCCGGGGGTTGAGGTTCCAAACGGCTATAGTCCACCGAGCGCCGATCCACCCGAGCGGGGGTTCCCGTTTTCAGCCGCCCCGTTTCAAAGCCCAAATCCGAGAGGGTTTCCGTTAAACCCAGCGCCGCGAATTCCCCGGCCCGACCGGCGGCCATGGATTTGCCCCCAATCCAAATTTTGCCCCCAAGAAAAGTGCCCGTGGTCAGGACAACGGCGCCGGCGCCGAAACAGGAGCCGAAATAGGTCTGGACGCCGACAATTTCGTCGTTGTCCCCCAGGATTAAATCCGTCGCCATCCCCTCCCGCACGGAAAGATTGGGCTGATTTTCCACAATCCCCTTCATAATGGCGGCGTATTCCCGTTTATCAGTTTGGGCCCGCAACGCCCAGACCGCGGGGCCCCGAGACAGATTTAAGACCCGCTTTTGCAGATAGGTTCGATCGGCCATTTTGCCGATTTCTCCCCCCAGGGCGTCCACTTCATGGGTCAACTGAGACTTGGCGGGGCCTCCCACGGCGGGATTGCAGGGTTGCCAGGCGATCTTGTCTAAATTCAAGGTCAGCATTAACGTCCGGGCCCCCAGACGGGCCGCCGCCAGCGCCGCTTCGCAACCGGAATGGCCGGCGCCGACAACAATGACGTCAAAGCGATCCTGAAAGTCCTGGGGGAGTCTGAGGGTCATAGGAGGAGGTGTTAAGGCAAGGAGAGATTCCTAGTTTAACCAGATTTTCGCGGTTCTTCTGGGCTTCCGGTCGAGGGTAAGAGGGCGGAGAGTCCCGGGCGTTTCCAGCGCCGGGATAGACCGGGATAGAGAATAACGCTTTATAATCGCCCTTTTCCGCCGGGCGTCAGCCCCTAAGGTCAAGCTGGAATGCGTTAGGCTATCGCTAACTACGGCTCGTTCTCTCCCCCCATCCCCCATGTCCGAATGGCGCAACTTTTTAATCTATCTTCCCCTCGATAAAGCGGCTTGGGAGTTTAAACCCTCCCCTAACTTGACGCCGCCGATGTTGCTCTACTACTCCGGGATCTTGCCCGCCGCGCCGGAATATCGTCATTTACTGCTGGTGACCCAGTTAAACGTCACCGCCACCGGCGCTTTAACCGGAAAGCATATGCCCTATCCCCACCGGGCCGACTCGAAAGCGACCCATGACTTTTCTCTCATTTTTGAATTGGCCCAGCGCCCGGACACCCGAGAATTTCTCTTCCACTTCCAAATTAGCGGCACCGATATTACCGCCAAGCAGTTAGCATATATGCTAGTAGATACCCTCGGAAAAACGCTTCCGGAGTACCGAGATTATCTCCAGCAACACAAATTCGCCTCCTTTTGGTCCGGGTTAGCGGTCAATAAACTCTACCAGCTAAAAGTGGACACGAAAATCTGGACGGATAAGCAGTCCCTTCAAGGCTAGAAGCGGCTTAAAGTTGGGGAGAGAGCAAAAAAATCTCCCCCCGGCGCAAGCTTCGTATAACAATCAATAAACAGAAATAAACAGATTTTGACCCTTGGAGTTTTCGCCCATGTCCCACGCCACCGACCTGAAAACCCTTGCCCGTTGGCTCAGCGCCGATTTCAGCAACCAAGCCCAAGCCTTTGAAAATCCGCCCTTTTACGCCCATATCCGGGTAGCCATTCGTCCCGCGCCCCAGTTTCAGGAACCGATGCTCTTTCTAGAGCAGGCCTACGACTTTATGCTCCAGCGCCCCTACCGTCTGCGGGTTCTCAAGCTTAAAGTGGCGGGGGATCATATCGAAATTGAGAACTTCAAGGTTCAAAACGAGGAAAAGTTCTACGGCGCCGCTCGGGATTTGAACAAGCTGAAAACCTTGACTTTAGAAGATTTAGCTCCAATGAACGGGTGCGATATGATCGTCACCTGGAGCGGCCACAGTTTTCAGGGCGTGGTGGAGCCGGGGAAAAACTGCGTCATCGTCCGGGACGGTAAGGAAACCTATCTGGATAACAGCTTTGAGGTCAGCGAAGGGGGGTTGGTCAGTTTGGATCGGGGTTACGATCCCCAGACAGACGAGTTAGTTTGGGGGTCTGTGGCCGGCGCTTTTCACTTCCAGCGCCGGGTCAGCTTTGCCGACGAAGTGAATTTCTCCTGAAGAGT
Source organism: Cyanobacteria bacterium RI_101 (assembly GCA_016471375.1). Taxonomy (GTDB): domain Bacteria; phylum Cyanobacteriota; class Cyanobacteriia; order Cyanobacteriales; family Microcystaceae; genus Synechocystis. The sequence goes on along the minus strand of WGLZ01000050.1, from coordinate 28,328 downwards.
CTCCATGAAAAAGTTCGTTATAATCAAGAAGTTTTACATTTTCTCGCTCTCATCTTGGTTATGACGACTTTGACTTTAACGGCGCCGACTCGGATGCCCGTCACCCCGATTTTTAATCCGACGGGGGACGATTGTGTTGAAAATCGGACAATTTGGTTCGGCAACACCACCAACCTCATGCAACTCAACGATGTGCGCTACAGTTGGGCGGTGGGTTTATATCAACAAATGCGGGAGAATTTCTGGATTCCCCAGCGTCTAGATATTACCCAGGATGTGACGGATTACTGGAATTTGACCGACGATGAGCGGTACGCTTTTGACGGAATTTTATCCTACCTCACTTTCCTTGACTCCGTCCAAACCTGCAATATCCCCCACCTGAAAAACAGCGTCACGGCGCCGGAAATCAGTCTCTGTATGGCGGAGCAAATTTCCCAGGAGGGAATGCACAATCAAAGTTATCAATACATGATCGAGACCATTATTCCCGGCGAGCGCCGCAATCAAGTCTACGATTTTTGGCGCACAGATAGCGTTCTGAAAGACCGTTGCGAATTTATCGCCGGGCTGTATCAAAAGTACATTGACGATCCTTCCCAGGAAAATTACTTCATCGCCCTTATGGCGGATTACCTTCTAGAAGGATTGTATTTTTACAACGGGTTCATCTATTTTTATAATTTGGCTTCCCGGATGTTAATGCCGGGATCTGCGGATATCTTCAAAATGATTAACCGTTAGCTAATCAAAGCGGCTTTTAGGAGCGATCCTAATCGAAAACCTCTCTAATTCAGGGGAAGTCTCTCTGAGATAATCCTGAGCCAAGCATCTCAAAAATGGGTTATACTATAGTGACGATTTATCGCACTATCCCATGTTCAGAAAACATCCTACTCTCGGTTATTACATCTCCGATCAAGGAATAATCATGAAGTCTAGAGGCTGTGGAGAAAAGAAGTTATTTTGCGGTAAGTCTGGCTATCTATCGCTGACTTGTAACGGAAAATTCTATCTTGCTCACCGGCTAGTTTATGAGACCTTTTTTGGAGAGATCCCTGATGGCTGGCAAGTGAATCATATTAATGGGGTAAAGTCTGACAACCGCCTAGAAAACTTGGAAGTTGTTACACCTCAAGAAAATATGCGTCATGCAGTAGCCACTGGTTTAAAAGAAGGGAGTAAAGGAGAAGACAATAGTATGGCAAAGCTAGATAACGAAGCTTACTATCAAATTATTGATGAGATAATGAGCGGACTTTCAAACAGCGCCATTGCTAAGAAGTATGGTCTTCACCCAAGGTATGTGTCTTTAATTCGCGGCAAAAAAAGGCTTCAGAGCCTTTGGGAAAACTATGAGTCCATTCATGGTAAAAATCCGGTGCCGTCGAGTGGTGATAATTCTTCTTTATCGCTTGATAATCGGTTGAGTTTACTAGCAGATCTAGAATCAATAGGGAATGCCGAGATCGCTGTTAAATACGGTCTTGATCCCTCGACTGTTAGCAAAATCAGAAGCCGAAAGCAATGGAAGAATACTTGGGAAATTTTTGAGATGAAGGTGCGACGGTCAAGTGTAGGGGCAAGTGCTCTGAAACGGGAGGCGGCTCTAGTAGCCGGTGATATGACCTGATCCTACTGGCGACAGTAGGCAGTCCTTTGGGACGGGTTGAGATTAACGACCTCAACTGAACATCAATGGATGAACTTAGCCACGTGCGACTTTACCAAAAAATTATCCCCGAAGCCATGACTGTTTTTACCCATTCCGTCGAGCAAATCTACGAGATGTTTGACAGCGCCGTTCACTATGAATGCCTCTGGACAAATCATATTGTCGGCAACAACATCTTGGGCATCACCGAACACAGCACAGAGCAATACACCAAATATTTAGCCAACAGTCGCCTGCGGGCCATCGGTCTCGATCCCCTCTATACCGACGCTAAATACAGCAAAAGTCCCTATACCCACCTAGAGCGCTTCTCCGACACCAAAAAAGAAGCCCACACCAAGGCCAATTTTTTTGAGGCCACTGTCACTAGTTATGTGATGTCCTCGGGGATTACCGGCTGGGACTCCATTTAATCTGGGGTTTCGCTCCTACCGCGCGCGCGCAAGCGTTGAGATCCCCCCTAGCCCCTCTTGAAAAGCTACCGTGCGCACACATCCGCCCATCAGCCTCGTTTTGCCCCCCCAGCCCCCCAATTTTGGGGGGAGTTCGGAGCTTTTCTGAGTTCAAAGTCCCCCAGAATTGGGGGATTTAAGGGGCGGAGCGAAACGAATGAAACAGTCTCTGAATCACCCCCCTCCAGTGATAGCGCTCACACTTGCGAGTTTTCGACTAAAAACCGGGGAGAATATCCGTAGAAACTCCCTTGGTAAGTGACGCTCCTCTTCGACAGGATGGAGTCAGGCGCAATACTCTTGGCGACGGTCTCGCTTGTGTTCTATGGTCGCTCTTCCTTCTAACCCCGAATCCGCCCATCCTCTCAGTCTCTTGATTGGACAGGACATAGCGGAGCTACTGAACCAAACGACTCCGGCGGAGGAGCAATTGGGGGAGATTGCCGAGCGGATCGGCAACCGTTTGCAGGCGGAGATTTGTTTGCTGGCCGTGGGACGACCGACAGACGGACTGGCGCATTTGGCGTTGTGGACAGAAAATCAGGGATTGCGAACCCTCGCCACGACCCATTTTTGGAACCACAGCTGGATTCGAAAAATTACCCAAAGCGAAGTCCCTATCGCCTTCGCGCCCCACCTCCCCGGCTCGACTCGTCGTCCGCGAATCTGGAAACTTTCTCAGGAGGTTACTTTAAGCTCCGGCGTCGGCGTCAAACTGGAGTTTCGGGGGGAAGTGAACGGCTTGCTCATCCTCGGCGCTCCCGAAACGCGCATCTGGGGAAACGAAGAAAAACAAATCCTGGCGGATCTAGCGCCGTCTTTAGCCCTGGGAAGCCATCTTTTAAATTCGGCCTTGAGGGTTAATCCCCCCTTGCCCCGCCATAAAGCCAATCTACTAGGAACTTCCGCGGAAGAAAGTCCCCTGGTGAAGGTTTGGGTGGAAGCGACCCGCCACCAATTGGAGCAACAGCGCCAAGCCAACGAACAATTGATTCATAACATTGTCACCATCATGAGCGACCAGACCCGCAATCCTCTGGCCACGCTCCGGTTAGGGATTGAAATGCTCCGCAAACGCAGTCACTCCCCGGAAATGTTGACCCAGCGCCTCGACGTGTTAGAGCAGGAATGGCGCAAACTGAATGAGATTAACGACAAAATCCTACGTTTGCGGAGTCTCCGCTCCGAGCCAAACACCCTCCTTCTGCAACGCTTAGAAGTTACGCCCCTACTCGACCGGATTATTCAGGAATTTCGTCTGCTTTGGGCGGAAAAATCCCCTAAAGACCTGAAACTGGTCAGCGAATACAGCGCCGAAGATAGCCTTCTGCAAACCAACGCTAGTCATTTACAGCAAATTATCCGAGAACTCCTAACCAACGCCGAAAAGTTCGCCTGTCCCCATAGCGCCGTGGCCGTCGCCCTCCATGACGGCGCGCTCTACGACCAACCCGCCTTGGAAATCCAATGTCGCAACCTGATGAGCCAGTGCGCGGCGCCGAGGCAACTGTCTCAATTCTTTGATCCCTTTTATCGGGAACAATGGGTTATCGACACCGCTATTCCCGGCATCGGTCTGGGTCTGACCATTACCAAAACCCTAGTGGAGCAACTCAATGGTACGATAGAAGTCGCCACGGAGCCGTTAGCGGGAACAGATTCTTGTTGGATTGTATTTACTGTGGCACTCCCCGGAAAAGTGGCCCGGCGCGCTTAGGAGGCGGGTTCGGAGGAGCCTGGCCAAGATGACCCTGGCTTCAGATTTCGCTTGGGAACGGGCGACTCGTTCCCCCTGGAGGCGACAGGCGCAGATTATAGGATTTCTGCTGGGGTTGAGTCTGGGCCTTTTGGGGGACAGTTTTTGGAACCGCCGTTCCAGCCTCCGGCGCCAACGTCAGGCCCAGAGATTGGTGAAATCCCTCCTCCATTTGGGCCCCACCTTTATCAAAATTGGCCAGTCCCTCTCCACTCGGGCCGATTTATTGCCGCGGGAGTACATCCAAGCCCTGAGCCAACTCCAGGATCAGGTGCCGCCTTTTGCTTCGGCGACGGCCCTAGCGTTAGTCGAAGCGGAGTTGGGAAGCCCTCTGGGGGAACTGTTTGAATCCTTTGATCCCGACCCCCTCGCCTCCGCTAGTTTAGGGCAAGTCCATCGGGCCTGTTTACTCTCCGGGGAAGAGGTGGTGGTCAAAGTCCAGCGTCCCGGTTTAGAGGCTCTCTTTAACCTCGATTTCGCCGTTTTGCAAACCGCTCTCCGCTGGAGTCGGCGCTATCTGCCGGGATTTCGGCGCTTGGCCCAGAAGTACGATTTAGAAGCCATTTACCAAGAATTTTTTGCGATTTTATTCCAGGAAATTGATTATCTTAATGAAGGAAAAAACGCCGAGCGTTTTCGGCAAAATTTTAGCGACGATCCCCAAATCAAAGCGCCGCGAGTCTATTGGGATTACACGACGACGAGGATCCTAACCCTAGAATATTTACCCGGTATTAAAGTCAACGACCGGGCCTCCTTAGAAGCCGCGGGGATTAATTTAGATAGCGTCATTCAAGCGGGGATCTGCGCTTATCTGAAACAACTGTTGGTGGACGGTTTTTTTCAATCCGACCCCCACCCCGGCAACATGGCCGTCAGCGGGGACGGCGCTTTGATCTTCTACGACTTTGGCACTATGGCGGAGGTGAAAACCATCGCCCAGGGGCAGATGCTCCAGACCTTCTTCGCCATTCTCAAAAAAGACGCCAATCAGGTTCTAGAAACCTTGATTTACATGGGGTTAATTGAGCCGGTGGCGGATATGAGCGCCGTTAAACGGATTATTTATTTCTTGTTAGATAATTTTCGGGATAAACCCGTGGATATTCGGGCCTTTGAACAAGTGGGGGACGAAGTTTATACCCTCTTTCGCCAACAACCCTTCCGCCTGCCCCCCCAGATGACCTTTATTATTAAATCCATCACCACCCTGGACGGCATCGCTCGGGCCCTAGATCCTCAGTATAATTTGATCGCCGCCAGCCAACCTTTTATCCAAAGTCTGACTCTCCGGCGTCCGACGACCTCCTGGGTGACGACTATGCTCCAACAGAGCCGTTCTTTCCTAATTCAATCCGTCCAAAGTTTGGCAACCCGACGCTCTAGCCTCCGGGAGTTAGAGGAAAAACTAGAGCGGGGCGCTCTGCAATTTCCCGTCCGCTCCCCGGAAACCGAGCGCCTTCTGCAAAAGATCCACCTGGCGCTCCAGTGTTTGCTTTACGCCTGTCTAACGGGCTTTTCTCTCCTCAGCGCCGTTCTGCTTCTCGGAACCTCCTACCCCCGGGCGGCGCTGGCGGGCTTTGGCTTAGCGGGGCTGTTTAGCTTATTCCTGATCCGAGCTTGGCTACGGATGAGTTGGCGGGAACGGGTGGATCGTTGGGTCGCCAAGTAGCGCCGGAGAATAGCGCCAGATCCGCGGAGCGAATCCGAGAAAAATCGCTCAAGAGATAACGTCATAGACTAGAATAAGACTAATTTTTCGCGCAGTGAAGCTTTCATGGCGGCCCTCACCCTTACCCTCCTTCTCCCCGGTAAAAGCGTTCCAGTGCAAAACTGGACGTTTGAGACCGAGTCTCTAGTCCGGGTGGGACGAGCGGCGGACAACGATGTGGTTCTCTACAGCGCCGTAGTCTCCCGTCATCATCTGGAACTCCGTAAAAATACCCAGGGTTGGGAAGCGGTGAATATCGGCGCCAACGGCACTTATATGGACGGGGAAGCGATTTCCCAGATTCCCGTGAAAGACGGCATGATCGTCCGCCTGGCCAGCTCTGGCCCTAAAATTCAAATCAATCTAGAAACGGATACGGGCTTTGCCCGCAAAAAATTGGCTAAACTCCGGGACGACGCGCCGGACACCGCCGGGACTCCCCAGGAAGCCATGAAGGACACGGTCATTAACTAGCGACTCTTGTGGGAATCAGCCCCGCTTTTTCTCATCCTCGGCGCCGAAACCTACAGCTCACACTCGTTAAAAAGCCGTAAATTGATGACTCTAATTCGCCGATTTTCTGAATCTTTGCTACTCGGATTAACCCTATTGACGGCGCTTCCCGCTTTCGCCGCCGAAAAAGTCGTCCTGAAATATAGCGTCCTGCGGGAATCCGTCGCCGTGGCGGAATTAAGCGACCTCAGTCGCACCGGCGCCGTTTCCCCGGCCCTTGAATCTTACCTGAAATTAGCAGATAAAAAGCCGGAGGATCTGCGGCGCTGGCTGAATCAATCCGTGGCCATTCACCCCTCGGCGCTGTCTCAGCTTTTAAACAGTTTCCTCGGCGCCTACGCCCTCTCCCAAATTGGCGAGGTGATCCAGACTCCTTCCGGGCGAGCCAGTTCCGAAGCCCTGCGGGGCGCTTTAATCACCTCCGCCCAGGGAGATAACCGAGTGAGCCTCATCGAGATTCTGGAAAACTACCCCACCGCCGAAGTGCAGGTCAATGGCGACAAGCTGATGCAACTCTACCAAGACTTTCAGGCTTTGGCGTCCCGTTTACCCCGTCTGCCTTAAATTCGCTGTAGATCGTCGTCCGTTGGGCGGAAGGGCGCCGTAAAGAAGCGATGGCTTCCTGAAGTTGGTTAACAGTTAACCCAGTGCCTCCCCTAGCGCCGGCCAGGGTGGTGATATGCTCTTCCATCAGGGTTCCCCCCAAATCGTTACAGCCCCAAGTTAAGGCCCGAAGGGCGCCGTCTAGGCCCAACTTGACCCAACTGGGTTGATGGTTAACGATCCAGCGCCCGAGGTAAAGGCGAGCTACTGCGGTTAATTTTAAGGTCGCGTCCAAATCCGGCTGGTTCCGGCCCACCCGGCGCTTGAGGGGGAGCGGCGCCTTTTCCCCAACAAAGGGGAGGAGAATAAATTCCGTGATCCGGGCCGGATAATTTTCCTCCACGGCCCGGTGCTGGACTTCTCGCAGGCGCTCTAGATGGGTCGTTTGTTGGGCGGGGGTTTCGATATGGCCGCAGAGGAGGGTGCTGGTGGTGGGCAGTCCGAGTTGGTGGGCCAAACTGATAATTTCTAGCCAGGTCTGGCTATCGATCTTTTCCGGGCAGATGACCCGGCGCACTTCGTCCACCAAGACTTCCGCCGCCGTGCCGGGGAGGGAGCCGACGCCCGCGGATTTCAGCGCCGTTAACACCGTCCGGTAATCGAGGCCGTCTTGCCGAGCGATAAATTGGATTTCCTGGGGCGAGAATGCGTGGAGATGGAGTTGGGGAAAAGAGGTTTTAAGGGCGCCGATTAAATCAACGTAAAACTGGAGGCTAGAGCCGCCGATTTTCGCTTCTGGATTTAACCCGCCCTGGAGGCAAATTTCCGTGGCGCCGAAGTGAACCGCCTCCTGAACTTTCTGAAGCATTGTCTCCTGGGTCAGCCAAAAAGCGCCGTCTTCCCCCGCGTCCCTGCGGAAGGCGCAAAAGCCGCAATGTTGCTCGCAAATATTGGTGAAGTTAATATTGCGGTTAACGACGTAGGTGACGGTTTCCCCCGCTAGACGGGCCCGGAGTTGGTTGGCGACGTCTTGAAGTTGGGCTAGTTCTTCCGGGGTTTCCAGAGAAAGCAAAAATAAGCCCTCCCGGGGAGTCAAATCCTCTAGGGCAAGAGCCTTATCTAAAATAGCGGTCAGGGACGGCGCCGCGAGGAGCATAAACGGTTAACGAGTGGCTTGATTCACCAAGGCTAGCACATCGCTCCGGCTCAGTTTGGCTTTACCCAGGGAGAGCGCTTCGAGGGTCCCCCGGGCCAAGGTCAGGGGAATTTTACAAAAATTGAGCGCCGGCCCGGGCGGTAAAGCTTTTGTGTATTGTTCCCCCAGATCTAAATTATAACGGGCGTATTGACAGAGATCCTGAAACGCCCAACCCTGGGGGAAAAAGCTCACTCCCCGTTGACGGTCTTCGCCGTGGTTGCGGAGAATATTGACCGCCTGTAATCCCCGCCCAAAACCGATGGCTTGGGCCCGATTGGTTTGGGAGCCGTCGTGCCAGGCCCAGAGATCCGAGAGGAGCAGTCCCACGGCGCCGGCGACGCTAAAGGTGTATTGGTCTAGATCCGTTTTGGTCTCGATCCGCCACTGGCGCTCGGCCCAATAGGCCATCCGGTCGGCCATGGCGGCGGTGGCGTCCCAAATCCGGGGCGCGATGTCCGGGGGCGCCAGCAGGGCCCAATCTCCGAGGCGCTGGGAAACCTCCGGTAAAAGGTTTTGGTAGGAGTCCAGACCCAGGGCTAAATCCTCCGGCGCCGTATGGGCGGAGCCAGCCTGGAGATTCAAGCTCATCCGCCGTAAAATTTGGGCTTTGGTGCGACTATCTAAGTCAGGGTGATCCTCCACCTCGTCAATGGCCCGCATACACAGGTAAGCCGCCGCCACCGCTTCTTGTAATCCGGGAGGTAAGCGGCTAATGGGGATATAAAATGTCCGGCTTGTGGCCTGCAACACCTCCAGGGCGCTCTGACACAGATTCATTCACGTCACTCCTGACACCAAAGTTAAGCAATAGCATACACTGAACTGACTCAGAGGTCGTCTATCGGGATGAGAGAGTTCCCCTCAAGCCCTGACAATGGTGAATGTGACAAAAATCACTAGAAGAGTGTGATCAATATCATCGCCAAGGGGGCGACTCTAGCGAAAAAATGGGTTAAAGAAAGTCGAAAGCGCATGGCTAAACCGTCCGAGGGGAGCCTACCCCCCAATCCCTTTCAAACCTACCGAGATCCCCAAACCGGAGAATGGCGGGTAACCTTAGCGCTGCGACGAGGGGAAAACCAAGACTCCTTCGACGAGGATAATCCGAGCCAGGACGGGGAATCCCGCGCCTAGCTCTAATGGTAAGTTTGGGTCAGCGCCGCTAATTTTTCCGTTTCCTCGGCGCTTAATTCCGGCGTTTGACCAGTGATGTCTTTATAGATTTTGAGATACTCTCCGGCGGAGCGATACCAACTAAAATCCATAGCCATGGCCCGCCGTTGCAGTTTGCGCCAATCGGCTTTAAAGCGGAACCCTTCCCAGGCTCGCACCATGGCGGTGAAGAAATCTAGCGGTTCGTAGCGGTCAAAACTGTAGCCCGTGCCCGTTTCGTTAATGGGATCGTAGAAGGACACTGTGTCCACCAGCCCGCCAGTGCGGCGGACAATGGGAATACAGCCGTAGCGCATAGCCAAGAGTTGGCTCAGACCACAAGGTTCAAAGCGGGAGGGCATCAAAAAGACGTCGCACCCGGCGTAAACCCGGCGGGACAAGGCGTCGTTGTGGAGCAGTTGCACGGCCATCCGTCCCGGAAAACGAGAGGCCATCTGCCACAGTTGGGTTTCGTAATAGCGGTCGCCGGTGCCGAGGAGCACAAACTGGGCGTCGGTGTAGGACAAAAAGCGGTCTAGAATTTGAATAATCAAGTCAATGCCCTTTTGATCCACCAGACGGGTGACCATGCCCATCAGCATGGCCTGACGATTCACCTCCAGCCCCGTTTCTTCCTGAAGGGCGATCTTATTGGCTGGCCGTAGTTCTAGGGTGTCGGCGGTAAAGTTAGTTCCAATAAACCGATCTGTGGCGGGATTATAAACTTCCGTGTCGATGCCGTTGAGAATCCCCGCTAGATTTTGACTGATATAGGATAAAAGCCCCTCTAACTTTTCCCCATAGGCCGGAGTTTGGATCTGTTGGGCGTAGGTGGGGGAAACGGTGGTCACCCGGTTGGCAAATTGGATCGCCGCGGCCATGACGTTATCTCCCTGCATATACCAGGGGCACCAGGTCATTTTTTCCAATAAACCCCGCCAGGGGCCCTGATAGGCCAAGTTATGGATAGTAAAGACCGTGGCGATATCGGGAGAATCGTGCATCCAGACCGGGATCATGCCCGTGTGCCAGTCGTGACAGTGAATAATTTGGGGTTTCCAGTAGTTCCAGGCAAACTCGGCGGCGCCGTTAGAAAACAGAGTAAAGCGCCAGGCTTCGTCTTCCCCTTGATAAATGCGACGGGTGTTAAAGGCGGGGTGGCTAAAGAGATAGAGGGGAATCTCAGTATTGGGAAGACGGGTTTCGTAAACGGAGAAGGACTGGAACATGGCGGAGCCTTGCCAGACCGGCGCTTTGGGAACCTCCACCTTGTCGGGGATAAAGCCGTAGCAGGGCATGATAATACGAACGTCGTACCCCAGTTGGTGGAGAACCTTCGGCAGAGATCCCACCACATCCCCCATCCCCCCGGCCTTCGCCAGGGGTGCCACTTCCGCCGACACAAATAAAATCCGCATAGCCCGTCCTTAACGCTTACTGAATGGCTCCGTCCCTACTAAGAGTAGCCTAGGGCGGTTCCCTCCGTTAGGGAAATTTTCAGTACAGACTAAGCTGGCTCAGACACTCAAATGGCGAACTAGGGCCAACAGACCCAAACGGTAACCTTCGGCGCCGCTCTACTTCCAGACTGCGGGCCATCGAGTCTTTACTTTATACTGTATCTCAGTCAAGCTTCACTGAACGGCTCCGCGCCGCCGACCAAAGGGGACGAGTCCTCCTGGAAGAACTGACTGTTATCGCCGCCGTTAAACCGGACTCTATTCGCACAAACATACTTGGACTAGATAGACTTTATGAATTTAAACGATGGATTTTCGGATGTTGTTTTTATCTTTATTGAATTTGTCTATCTGTTTTTGATAGTGCTTTATTTGTTTACTAATCTTAAATTCTTACCCTGGATAGCCTATGGGGTGGCCGGCTTGAAATTTTCTATATCCGCAATTTATTCTTTTGATATGATTAATTATCAAAAAATTTACGCTGACGTAAACGAAATTAGCCTAGAGCCATTCCAAAATATAGAGGGTGGATACGCTAGCTTAATTTATATTTTTAAAAGCCTTAACCTTCCCCTAGGCGTTCTTCATGGTTTAGAAATTGTAGGATTTTTATTAGCCTGTCGCTTTCTTTTTAAAGCATTTTTGCCAGAAGATAAAGCCACAGTGTTAGCCTTATGTCTAGGTTTTTTCTCTACTTCGGGAGAACTGGGCGCATACTTGCTCCGACAGCTTTTATCCACTTCCTTAGTCTTTGTGGGTCTGGGGTTTATCTTTCGAGGGCGTAATTTACCGGCTTTTTTATTTTATGGCCTTTCTTTTTTGTTTCACTCCAGCTCTTTCATTTTTATCCCCCTATTTATCGCTTGTTTATTTCCCAATAAATTAGTAAAAGCTCTGATTTTTGTGGGGGGATATTTGGTGCTATTTATTGTTGCTAGCAATGTTGAAATAAGCTCTTCCGCCCTTATCTTTTTCACCGGCAAAGAATCTCTCTATGTATCCAAACAAAAAGAATATATCCAGACGATAGGAAAAGAGGGGTGGCGAGAATTTAGAGCGGGACTATTCAGTATTTTACTTTTCTTATACTTTGTTTTTCTCAATATCCGTTTTCAAGGACTACTTTGGCGTAGTTCTAACTGGATTTACTATACCTTTTCCGTCGCCTTGACCGTTTTTTACTTGGCGCTGGAGCAACTCAAGCTCTTTTGGTTATCTTCCCGTTTCAATTTTATTTCTGATATTCTTATCTTGAGTTCCTGTATTTTAATGACCTTGGAGGTCATTAATCCTCGCGATCAGCGTCCATTTTTAATGGCTATTCTCATGGGATGCTTCTGCATTTCTTTGCTGAATATTTTAGTCGGCTACGACAACAACATCTTATTTCGACTTCCTTTGTCATAAAAAATTTGACTCTGTCAGGAAGGGATTAGGGCGAGGGTCAAGCCGAGCTAGAATGTCCCTCAATCGAGAGAATGCCGTTATATAGCATTTACGGATGAGTCGTGAACACAATCCCATCTTTATCCCCCCAACCCCCCCCTTGCCAAGGAAGGGCGCTAATCGAGATTCATTCATGGTTTATTTGAACTTTCTATATGTATTTTGCTTTTTCTTTCATAAATACTTGTATGCTACTAGATGTGCTGGCTTTGTTACTCAAGATAACCCATCTAGATGGCGAACCAAGGCCAACAGACCTAAACGGTAACTTTCGGCGCCGAAACCGCTAATCTGCCCCAGAACCACCGGGGCTAAATAGGAGTGGTGGCGGAACGGCTCTCGGCGGTAAAGATTGCTGAGGTGGACTTCCACCGCGGGCAGTTGGACGGCGGCTAAGGCGTCTCTGAGGGCGACGCTGGTGTGGGTGTAAGCGCCGGCGTTGATAATCAGGCCTTGATAGCGGGTTCTGGCTTCCTGTATCCAAGTAACCAGTTCTCCCTCTAGATTTGACTGACGGCAGGTTAGATTAACCCCAAGGGTTTCGGAGTCCCCTTGCAGTTGCCGGTCAATCTCCTCTAGGGTCAAGCTTCCGTAAATTTCCGGTTCCCGGAGGCCGAGGAGATTGAGGTTAGGGCCGTGGAGGACTAAGAGCTGGAGAGGAGAGGAAATACGCACAGGAAGGATAGCCGGGCGCCGACGGAAGGAGCGACGGAGAAAAAAGACTTAGATTAACGGGACGGAAATTTGAGCTAACGGCGCCGACGCTCGTTGACCGGGATGGGGATCAGTTCCGGCTCCGGTTCGACTTGGGGGCCCAAAAGCCCTTCAATCAGCTTCTGGGCGAGTTCTCTGAGTTTGTCGAGTAATCTTTCTAAGTACTCCATCGTAGAGACGGCTCCTGTGACCGTGGCGTTGCTAAGACCCCTGGACGGGCGCTAAGTGTGAGGTTTTGACCCTAACTGTCTTTAGCCTAACACAGATTTTCAGAGGGAGTTACCAGTTATTAAATATTAGTCAAGCTCTAGGGAATTGACCCTATAGCGGTTTGCCGATTGATAAGAACGATGTTTATTAGCCCTCATCCCCCTGCCCCTGCTCCCAATTTTGGGAGCAGGGGAGCAAAAATCTTTCAACAAGAATACCGCTGTAAAGCAATAAAAAGGGCGAACGATGGGATTCGAACCCACGAATGGAGGAACCACAATCCTCTGCCTTAACCCCTTGGCTACGCTCGCCGTGAATTCTACTATAACATCAAGCGCCGCCGGATTCAATCCCGTTTCCTCAGCCGTCCCTAGGTTAAGATCTCTGAAGCGCCCTTGCGCCCTTTATTCACCTTTACCTTAGCCCCCTTCTACAGATCCGCAATGGGAGAAAGCATCACCCTTCTGTCTAGACGAGAAATTGAGAAAATGCGGGAGGCGGGCCGTTTGGCCTGTCAACTGCTCGATTATCTGGAACCCCTCGTGAAACCCGGCGTCACCACCCAGGACCTCAACGACGAAGCCGAGCGCTGGACTCGGGCCCGCGGCGCCAAAAGCGCCCCCCTCGGTTACGAAATCCCCAACGGCAAATGCCCCTTCCCCGCTTCCATCTGCACCAGCGTTAACGAGGTGATCTGCCACGGTATTCCCAGTCCCAATCAGGTTCTTCAGGACGGAGATATTATTAATATCGACGTCACGCCTATTTTAAACGGCTATCACGGCGACACCTCCCGCACGTTTTTGGTGGGAGAGCCTTCCCCCAAGGCGAGAAAATTAGTGCAAGTCACCGAGGAATGTCTCAAGTTAGCTATCGCCGAAGTTAGACCCGGCGCCCGTCTGGGGGACATCGGCGCCGCCATTCAACACCACGCCGAAAGTCACGGCTTTTCCGTGGTGCGGGATTTTGTCGGCCACGGCGTCAGTCATATTTTCCACACGGCGCCCCAGGTGCCCCACTTTGGCGTCCGGGGCAAGGGTAAAAAATTGCGGGCGGGGATGGTCTTTACCATTGAGCCGATGATTAACGAAGGCACCCACGAGCATATTCTCCTAGACGACGGCTGGACGGCTATCACCAAAGACCGCAAACTCTCGGCCCAGTTTGAGCACACCATCGCCGTCACCCAGTTTGGGGTGGAGATTTTAACCCGTCGGGAGGATTAACCTCCGCCCTGAATCATGGAACCCGTTTACTCTCCCCTGTTACCCTACCCCGTCCCGGCGCCGGCGCCCAAACGTCGAGAGCGCCGCGCCTATTGGCTAGGGGGCGTTATTATTTTCGCGCTCCTCCTTTGGGGCGGCGTCCGTCTGGGAGTGGAACTGCTTTGGTTTGGGGAGTTGAACTATTGGCCGGTCTTCCTGACTCGCCTCGCTTGGCAAGTCGGCGTTGGCGCCGGAGTTTTAGCCGGTTCCTTATTTTTGCTGAGTCATTGCTTCCGCCGGGCCGACGCCCTCAGTCGAGAAGTCGGGGCGGTTCCCCAGACCCGCTCCCTGAAGTTGCCCTGGTTTTTGGCGCTGTTAGCCGTCTTTTATCTTGTTCTCGGCGCTCTAGCGGTCTATTACGCCCAGGCGGCGCTGAACGCCTGGACGGTGGATTTTACCCTGCCGGCCCTTACCCCCGAGGTGCCGCAACCCTTCGGTCTAGGCTCGCTCCTGGAGGGGCTAGCCCGCTGGCAAACCTCGGCGGCTAAGGGGTTAACGGTTATCGCCCTGGCCTTGGGTCTAGTCTGGCTTCGGGGACGGTCGCCGACGGTTTTAACCCTGGGCTTAAGCGCCCTCTGGGCTTTGATTCTGGCGGGAAATTGGACGCGGGTGGCCCAATTTTTTTACCGTCAGTCCTTCGGCGCCGTCGATCCTCAGTTTGGCTTGGATTTGGGTTTTTACGTCTTCCATCTGCCGGCCCTGCAATTGCTGACGGCTTGGCTCAAGGGTTTAACCCTGCTGGCGCTGTTGGGAAGCCTGCTGATTTATCTTCAGGCCGGGTCTAACCTCTCCGAGGGCAAATTTCCCGGTTTTACCTGCGGGCAACGTTTGCATCTCTACCGAGTCGGCGCCGGTTTTACGGGAGTCTTGGCGCTGGGCCATGTCCTGCGACGGTATCAGTACCTCTACGCTCGCCATGACGTTCTCTTCGGCGCCAATTACGCCGACGTTCATCTGCGTCTGCCGGTGGAAACGTTTTTGGCGATTTTCTGCGGCGCTTTGGCGCTCTGGTTGCTGATTCGGGGTTGCCGCGCCGAGGCGCCGATTCTTAAACGCCCTTCCCGGCCGAGGGGACTGAGTTATCTTTGGCCCCTCTGGTTGTATTTGTCTCTACTCCTAACCCAAAATATCGGCGGTTGGCTGATGGAATGGTTTGTCGTCCAACCCAACCAACTCAGCCGGGAATACCCTTTCCTCGAACGGAGCATCGCCGCCACTCGGGCCGCCTTCGATTTAGCGCCGATTCAATCTCTCACCCTTTCAGGGCGGGGACAGTTGGACGAAGAAATTTTAGACGCCAATCGGCCCACGGTGGAGAACATTCGCCTCTGGGATCCGATCCCGTTGTTGAAAACTAACCGGCAATTGCAACAAATCCGCCTCTATTACCAATTTCCCAGCGCCTATCTAGACCGCTACCAACTGCAAGCGGAAGAGGGAAAAATAGAAGAGACCCTGCAACAACAGACTCTGATCGCGCCGAGGGAGTTGGATTACCAAGCGATTCCCGCCCAAGCCCAAACCTGGGTCAATCAACACTTAGTCTATACCCACGGCTACGGTTTTACCCTGTCTCCCGTTAACCGGGTCGATCAGGGGGGACTGCCCTATTATTTTGTTAAAGATATTGGCACCGATACCGAAGAGTCGGCGCTGAGGACGTCCAGCGAGCAAATTCGGGCTAGCATTCCCATTGGCAAACCCCGCATTTATTTTGGGAAATTGACTAATAATTATATTATGACCAACACCCGGATCAAAGAATTTGATTTTCCTCGGGGTCAGGATAACGCTTACAACACCTATGACGGAGACGGAGGTATTGTTCTAAGTTCTTGGTTGAAACGGGGTTTATTTTCTCTCTACTTACGGGACTGGCAGATGCTCTTTACCCGCAACTTTAAGCCAGAAACCAAGCTTTTAATTCGCCGGAATATCAACCAACGCCTGCGAGAGTTAGCGCCGTTTTTACGCTTTGACCGAGAACCCTATTTAGTCGCGGCGCAAGTCGGCAATTCCGACCACAGCGCCCTTTACTGGATTGCCGACGCCTACACCACCAGCGCCTACTATCCCTACTCCGACCCGGGCTTAGACGACCAAAACCAACCGCGGAATTTTAACTACATTCGCAATTCGGTAAAAATTGTCATTTCCGCCTACGACGGCGACGTCCACTTTTACGCGAC
This sequence comes from Cyanobacteria bacterium RI_101, assembly GCA_016471375.1. Taxonomy (GTDB): domain Bacteria; phylum Cyanobacteriota; class Cyanobacteriia; order Cyanobacteriales; family Microcystaceae; genus Synechocystis. The sequence goes on along the minus strand of WGLZ01000050.1, from coordinate 12,041 downwards.
GGATCCTCAAGACCCTCTGATTCGTAGTTGGCAAGCTATTTTTCCCGGACTCTTTCAACCCTTTAGCCGACTGCCCGAACCCCTCCGGCGGCATATTCGTTATCCCATCGATTTCTTTAGCGCCCAATCCGAGCGTCTGTTAACCTATCATATGACCGATCCGGGCGTTTTTTATAACCGGGAAGACCAGTGGCAAATTCCTCGGGAAATTTACGGCAACGAGCGACAACCCATCGCGCCCTATTACCTGATTATGAAGCTGGCGGGGATTAAAAGTAAAAGGGAAGAGTTCGTTCTTTCCCAGGTCTATACTCCTATTAGTCGCAGTAACTTAATCGCTCTCCTCTTCGCCCGTTGTGATGGGGATAATTACGGCAAATTATTACTTTACACATTGCCCAAGGAAAGACTGGTTTACGGCCCCGAACAAATCGAGGCGCTGATTAACCAAGATCCGGTCATTTCCGAGCGAATTAGCCTCTGGAATCGAGAAGGATCTAAGGTCATTCAGGGGAATTTGTTGGTGATTCCCATTGAAGAGGCTCTGCTTTATGTAGAGCCGTTTTACCTTGAAGCCGAGAAAAATAGTTTGCCCACTCTGGTTCGGGTTGTGGCGGTTTATGGCAACCAAATCGCCATGGCGGAAACCCTCCAGGGCGCCATCGACGCTATCTTTAGCCCCCCGTCGGCGCCGGAGATCATTGTCCAACCCCTAGAACCGGCGAATAGCGCTCCTTGACGCATACTTGATTCTTTGGCGCCTCCATGCCTTCCTTGGTCTGTTTTTGGCGGCGGCGTCGTTGTCCTCCAAACCCTTGTCAAGCGCCCTTCCCTAGGGCACCATAGACAATGGTTTTCTTTAGTTCCCCCATGGCCCAGACCTTCCACTGTCGCGTCTATATTACTCTGCGTCCCTCTGTCCTCGATCCGGCGGGAGCGGCGCTACAGTCTGGTCTGCGTCAGTTAGGCTATCCATCTGTCCGACAGACCCGCATCGGCAAATATATTGAGTTGACCCTAGAGGCGGAAACGGAAGCGGCCGCTCATCAGGATTTAACGGCTATGTGCGAAGGACTACTGGCTAATACGGTGATTGAAAATTACCGCTTCGAGCTATCGACGCCCCAGGACTTAGGACAATGAAATTCGGCATTGTGGTTTTTCCGGGGTCAAATTGCGACCGAGACATCGCCCTCGTGACTGAGGGGTTATTGGGACAACCCACCCGCTATCTCTGGCATCAAGACCGGGACTTACAGGGCGTCGACGCGGTGGTTCTACCGGGGGGCTTTAGTTATGGGGACTACCTCCGGTGCGGCGCTATCGCTCGTTTTTCCCCCATTATGAACGCCGTCAGGGAACACGCCGAACAAGGAAAATATGTGTTAGGAATCTGCAACGGGTTTCAAATTCTGACGGAAGTGGGGCTTTTACCCGGCGCGCTCGTGCGGAATCGGGATTTACACTTTATCTGCGACCGCGCGACTGTGCGGGTGGAAAGCGCCGGGACGCCCTGGACGCGGCAATACCAGGACGGTCAGGTTATCACCCTACCCATCGCCCACGGGGAAGGCTGTTATTACGCCGACGCCGACACGTTAAAAAACTTGGAAGACGGCGGGCAAATTCTCTTCCGTTACAGCGCCGCCACGGGGGAAATTACCCCGGAAGCCAATCCCAACGGCTCTTTGCTAAACATCGCCGGGATTGCCAACTCCCAGGGCAATGTGCTGGGCATGATGCCCCACCCGGAACGGGCCTCGGATCCGGCGCTAGGCGCCGCGGACGGTTACGGTCTCTTCGCCGGCCTGTTGGATCGATAAAGATTTCCTGACGTCGGCGCCCTAGATCGACTCCAATTCTCGGCGCTTTGCTACCCTGGCGATCAAAGTTGAGTTTTTAAACAAGAGAACCCCGCCACTCCCGGAAAAATTCCTTACAATGGCGGCAGATCGCTTCCTATCCCTCCCAAGGAAGGGACGCGCGCAACCCCAGCCCGTTACCGAGAGGAACCCTTAGTCAGCGCCGATTAGCCCCCGGCGAAACTTAGTTTTTTGCGGTTTCTCCCTATCTAACCCTAAAAAAACGCCACTTTTTTGTCTTCGGGGCTACAATCGATAAGGTCTTTTTTCGAGACAGCGCTACCCCTCTTCAGACTCTTTGCGGAAATCGGCTCCCTCCTTCGTTTAAACCGTCAGGGCGCCCCATCAGGAAGAGAGCGGCAAGTTCAAAAGAAGGCTTTTACCCAATCTTGATCAACTTTTATCCCCTTTAGTTTGCACGCAAGGAGCAAGAGGAAAACGGCATGACCCTGACCCAAGAACAAGCACCGACCGCACTTAAAGTCAATCCGCCAAAGGACGCTAATCTGAGCAATGGGAACGGCGCCAGCCCTTGTTCCGACGACGCCGTTCTTGGGGGCGCGTCGCCCGGCGCCGAGAAAAAAAGTCGCAAAAAATCCGGGGTCAAAGTCAATCCGCCAAAGGACGCTAATCCCGGCAATGGGAACGGCGCCGGCCCCGGTTCTGAGGAGGCCGTTTTAGAAGGAACTGCGGAAAGCGCCGAGAAAAAAGGGCGGAAGGTGACGGTGCGCCGGGAAACAAGTAAGAAAAAAACGGCGGTCGAGGCAGAACCGCCCTTAGCCAAGCAGACTGAGCCGGAGGATCTGAGTTTAGACGACGTTATTGACACCTCGGATATTGAAGACGAAGATCTCGAAGATTTTGTCGCCGGAGATCTCGACGGGCCGGACATTGCGGATGATCTAGAGCCAACGGAGTTAGAGTTGGAGGAAGAGGAGGACGGGCTAGAAATTGAGGACGAAATTAAGCCCCCCAAATCCGTTAAGGGCGCTAAGAACCGGGACGCCGCTAAGAAAAAACCCTACACCGAGGACTCCATTCGGATTTACCTTCAGGAAATCGGGCGGATTCGGCTCCTACGAGCGGAGGAGGAGATTGAACTGGCCCGGCAGATCGCCGATTTATTGGGTTTAGAGACTGTTCGGCAAGAGTTAATCGACAAACTGGAGCGGGAACCCAGCGATAAGGAATGGGCTAAGTACGTTTGGAAGATCGACCAAGCGAAGCTTCGCCTTTCGGAAAAGAGTAAGCGAGAACCGAAAAAAGCGGATTTGGCTAAATTTCTGGAGACGCCGGAACACGAATTACATCTAGAAGAACTTTGGCAAATCCAAGGCGATAAGGAATTTTCCGTCTTCCGGCGCCGGTTGTACCTCGACCGCAAAGCCAAAGATAAGATGGTGCAGTCGAACTTGCGCTTGGTGGTTTCTATCGCTAAAAAGTACATGAACCGGGGTCTTTCCTTCCAAGACCTGATCCAGGAAGGCTCCCTGGGATTAATCCGGGCGGCGGAAAAATTCGACCACGAAAAAGGCTATAAATTCTCCACCTACGCCACCTGGTGGATTCGCCAAGCCATCACCCGGGCCATCGCCGACCAGTCCCGCACCATCCGTCTGCCGGTGCATCTCTACGAAACCATTTCTCGTATTAAGAAGACGACCAAAATTCTTTCTCAGGAAATGCGACGCAAGCCCACGGAGGAAGAAATCGCCGACAAGATGGAAATGACCATCGAGAAGTTGCGCTTTATCGCCAAATCCGCCCAACTGCCCATTTCTTTGGAAACGCCCATCGGCAAGGAAGAGGATTCCCGGTTAGGAGACTTCATCGAAGCGGACGGGGAAACCCCGGAGGACGAAGTGTCTAAAACCCTGCTCCGGGAAGATTTGGAAAATGTCCTCGACACCCTCAGCCCCCGGGAGCGGGACGTCCTGCGCTTGCGGTACGGTCTCGACGACGGCCGTATGAAAACCCTAGAGGAAATCGGGCAACTCTTTAACGTCACCCGAGAGCGCATCCGTCAGATTGAAGCCAAGGCCCTGCGAAAACTGCGCCACCCCAATCGGAATAGCATCCTCAAGGAATATATTCGTTAAACGTCCTCTCGCCCCCTTCGACTCCGCTCAGGGGGCGCTTCTTTATCTAAACTTTAACCCCTTCTTAATATTTTCAAAGCAATTTCTTAACCCTAAATCAACACCGGCGCCATCGGAATTCAAGGGAAATGCTTGAGCCTAGCAAGTGGCTTAAACCCTTATCCGATCGGGAATAGAAGGATTGTCAACTCAGAGAAATAGCCCCCGAAGCCGGATAAGAATAAACCGAAAAGGCCGCGCGCTAAAAATTTGGGCTATGCTTCTAGCAATCTGAGGATTAAACTCTCCCCAGCCGACGGTCACCAAGTTATTTTGTTTTTATGGTTGCCACTCCTTCTAAACCTACCCATACCCATTCCATCAGCGCCTTCGGCCCCGCCCGGGCCACCATCAGCGGCGCTCCCCTGAGCGCGGAGGAGCTAAATAATCTCCACGCCTTCTGGCGCGCCTCTAATTACCTCGCCGCCGGTATGATTTACCTGCGGGAAAACCCCCTTCTGCGGGAACCCCTACAACCGGAGCAGATCAAAAAGCGTCTGCTCGGACACTGGGGATCTAGCCCCGGCATTAGCTTCCTCTATACCCACCTGAACCGGATTATCAAAAAATTTAATCAGGACATGCTCTTCATGGTCGGCGCCGGCCACGGCGCTCCCGGTTTCCTCGGCCCCTGCTACTTAGAAGGCAGTTATTCTCACTTCTACCCGGAATGTAGCGAAGACATCGAGGGGATGCGGGCCTTCTTTAAACAGTTCTCCTTCCCCGGCGGCATCGGCAGTCACTGCACCCCGGAAACCCCCGGCTCCATCCACGAAGGGGGCGAGTTGGGCTATTGCCTCTCCCACGCCTTCGGCGCCGCCTTTGACAATCCCAATTTAATCGTGGTGGCCATGCCCGGCGACGGCGAGTCGGAAACGGGCCCCCTAGCGACCTCCTGGCACTCCAATAAATTTATCAACCCCATCCGGGACGGCGCGGTTCTGCCGGTCTTACACCTCAACGGTTATAAGATCAATAACCCGACTCTTCTGTCTCGCATTAGCCACAAGGAACTGAAAGCCCTCTTTGAAGGCTACGGCTACAACCCCTACTTCGTGGAAGGCTCCGATCCCGAATCCATGCACCAGGCGCTGGCGGCCACCCTGGATCATTGCGTCGCCGAAATCCATAGCATCCAGCAGGAAGCTCGTAGTTCCGGTAAAGCGGAGCGCCCGATTTGGCCCATGATCGTCCTCCGCACCCCCAAGGGGTGGACCGGCCCCGATTTTGTGGACGGTCGTAAAGTGGAAGGCTTCTGGCGGGCGCACCAAGTGCCGATGGGCGGAATGCACGACAACCCCCAACACCGGGAACAACTGGAAGCCTGGATGAAAAGCTACAAACCGGAAGAACTCTTCGATGAAAACGGGACGTTGCGCCCCGAAATCAAAGCCGTGGCGCCGACGGGGGAAAAACGCCTCGGCTCGACTCCCTACGCCAACGGCGGTCTCCTGCTCCGGGATCTGAAAATGCCCAACTTCCGGGACTACGGCGTCAAAGTGGAACACCCCGGCGTCATCGAAGCGGAGAATACCAAACCCCTGGGGGTTTTCCTGCGGGACGTCATGGCTAAAAACATGACCAACTTCCGGGTCTTCGGCCCCGACGAAAACACCTCCAACAAGCTCCACGCGGTTTACGAGGTCAGCAAAAAATTCTGGATCGCCGACTACCTACCGGAGGACGAGGACGGCGGCGAACTCTCCCCGGACGGGCGGGTGATGGAGATGCTGAGCGAGCACACCTTGGAGGGATGGTTAGAGGGCTACCTTTTAACCGGGCGCCACGGATTCTTCTCCACCTACGAATCCTTCGCCCACGTTATCGACTCCATGTTTAACCAGCACGCCAAGTGGTTGGAAATTTGCAACCATATCCACTGGCGGGAGGAAGTCGGCTCCCTCAATCTGCTGATCACCTCCACGGTTTGGCGCCAAGACCACAACGGCTTTACCCACCAAGATCCCGGCTTTTTGGACGTGGTTTTGAATAAAAGCCCCGACGTGGTGCGTATTTATATGCCGCCGGATGTGAACTCTCTCCTCTCCGTGGCGGATCACTGCCTCCGCAGTAAGAACTATATCAATGTCATCGTCTCCGATAAGCAACTGCACCTCCAGTACCACGACATGGATCTGGCGGTCAAAAATTGCACCAAGGGCATTGATATTTGGGAATGGGCCAGCACCGACGCCGGTTGCGAACCCGACGTGGTTCTCGCCTGCGCCGGGGATATTCCCACCAAGGAATCCCTAGCGGCCTCTTGCATCCTACGGGAAGCGTTCCCGGATCTGAAAATCCGCTTTGTGAACGTCATTGACCTTTTCCGTCTGCAACCGGACACCGAGCATCCCCACGGCCTCAGCGACCGGGACTTCGACAGTCTCTTTACCCTGGATAAACCGGTTATTTTCAACTTCCACGGCTATCCCTGGTTGATTCACCGTCTCACCTACCGGCGCCATAACCACAAGAACCTCCATGTGCGGGGCTATAAGGAAAAGGGCAATATCAACACGCCCTTGGATTTGGCTATCTGCAACCAAATCGACCGCTTTAGCATCGCCATCGACGTCATCGACCGCCTGCCGCAACTTCGGGTGGCCGGCGCCCATGTCAAGGAACACCTCAAAGACGAGCAAATTTCCTGCCGCAACTACGCCTACGAGCACGGCATCGACCGGCCCGACACCGTGAGTTGGAAGTGGCCCTACTAAAGGTTGCTGTCGTTTCTCAAACTAAGCTTGAGTGACCTTATAGCGGCATTCAGAGTACTGAGAACGCTCTTCCCTGGCCCCCAGCCCCTTCTCCCCATTCTGGGAGAAGGGAAACCAAAACCCTATTGATATCGAAGTTTTAAGTCCCTCTCCCCGGTTCCTGAGCTTGTCGAAGGAGGGAGGGTCAAGGTTTGAGGGGTACTAGTCGCAAAAGTATTTACCAATTCTTCCGGCGCCGAAAATAGCTCCAATAGCCCCAGACCTGGGCGGTCATCATCAGGGGCGTATAAACCCAAGGAGCGAGACAGTAGTCGATCAGTAAACCCCACCCAGACTGCTCGCACCGTTTAATTTGGGCCCGGTAAAACCAGAAGCGCCCTAGGGAAAGGAGAAAGTTAAAACCCCAGGCGCAGAGGAAAATCAGACCCCAGGGCGGGGGGAAGAAATAGCCCCGGAGCAGAAAGCCAATGCCCGCCAAACTGCCCCCCAAGAGGATAAAGGGCGTCATAATCGCCAGGGTGGCGTGGACGAGATAGGCAACCCCTAAAACCCCGTAGCGCCGATTCCCCACCAAGGCCCGGTATTGCACTAAAGTTTCTAAAAAACCGCCGAACCAACGGCGCCGTTGTCGCAGAAAATCCCCTAGGCGGTGGGGCGCCTCGGTTTGGGCCACAAAGCCCGGCTCTACTTTGACCCGAAAGCGTTGCCCCTGACCCCGGAGGTAGGTTTGCAGACGGAAAATCACCTCGCAGTCCTCCGTCCAACTGTTGGGGTCGTAACCCCCCGCGGCGAGGAGGGTGGAGCGACAAAAGGCGCTACAGGCGCCGGAAATAATAGTGAGCGCCTGAAATTGATTCCAACCTAAATACCAGACAAACCCCCGCAGGTATTCGTAGCGCTGGAAAAACTGGGCGACGCGACCCCAAGCCGTCCCCTCGCAGGCGGGAATGGGCACCCCGGCCACGGCGTGGAGATGGGGCGCCTCGGCGAAGGCCCGACGGACGGCGGCCAGGGCGCCGGGGTAGAGGCGGGTGTCGGCGTCTAACACCATGACAATATCTTCTTGAGACAGGGAAACAGCCTGATTGAGGCTATCAGCCTTGCCGCTGTGGCCTTTCGCCAACAGGAAGAGATGGGGATAGCGGCGGGACGGCGCTAGGGGCCCGGGGGCGGAGAAATCAAGGCCGTACTCCGCTTCCAACACCGCTAAACTTTGATCCGTAGAGCCGTCGTCCGCCACAATGATTCGCTCCGGTTGGTCGTCCTGGTTCAGAAGACTGGCTAGAGTGCGGGGCAGCGCCGGGGCTTCGTTCCAGGCGGGGATCAAGACCGCTAGGGTCGGCCGTTTACCGGGAAGACGGGGGCGCCTATTTTGACGTAAACTCCAGCCCGCGGCGCTGAAAATCGCCAAGATAGAGCCGGTTTCCCAGACTAAAATCAGCGCCGTTAGGGGTAAAAACAGCCGAAATTGGCCGGAGAGCGCCGCGCCGATTAAGCTCAAGAAGAGGAGGATAGAGAGTCCCAGAAAAAAGCTAAACCCAGGGGAAACCCCCTTAGGGCGGGGGGCCCTGGGGGGTTGGGGGATGAGGGGTAAAACGGCGCCGGTGGGCAAAACCATAGGGAGAGGAGAGAGGAGAAACGGGGATCAAAAGTGAAGCTCCGTTCCCTATCATAGGCGCCGCTTTTAAGAATTGTTAAGACCCAGACCCGGCCCATTCCGTGTGGAAGAACTCGCCCCGGGGTTTATCCGTCCGCTCGTAGGTATGGGCGCCGAAGTAGTCCCGTTGGGCTTGGGTCAGGTTTTGGGGCAGGCTGGCCCGGCGATAGCTGTCGAAGTAATCCAGGGAAGCGCTAAAGGCCGGCACGGCGATGCCCAGTTCGTTAGCTAAAACCAAAACTTCCCGCCAGGCGCTTTGCCGGTCGAGGATACTCTGCTTAAATTCCGGCGCTAGCAGGAGGTTGGGCAGAGTCGGGTTATCCTGAAACGCTTTTTTAATCTTGTCCAAAAAGCCCGCCCGGATAATACAGCCCCCTTTCCAAATGCGGGCCACCTCCGGCAGGTTAACGTTGTAGTTAAAGTCCGCCGACGCCTTGGCGATCAGCGCCATGCCCTGGGCGTAGGAGCACATTTTAGAACAGTACAAAGCGTCCCGCACCTTGGGAATCATGGCCGCGACGTCGCCGCCATAGCTCTGGCTCGGCCCCGTTAACTGCTTCGACGCCGCTAGGCGCTCCTCTTTATAGGAGGACATGGCCCGGGCGTTCACCGCCGCGTAGATAGTGGGAATCGGCACCCCCAAATCGAGGGAGCTAACCACCGTCCAGCGCCCGGTGCCCTTTTGCCCGGCGGAATCGAGGATCAGGTCGATCAAATGGGTTTGGGTTTCCGGATCCACGTAGCCAAAAATATCGGCGCTGATTTCAATCAAAAAAGAGTTTAACTCGTCGGTCTGGTTCCACTGGGCGAAGGTCTCTTGCAGTTGGGGATTGGTTAAGCCCAAGCCGTTTTTGAGGAGGTCGTAGGCTTCGGCGATTAACTGCATATCTCCATACTCAATGCCGTTATGCACCATTTTGACATAGTGGCCGGCGCCGCCGGGGCCGATAAAGGTGACGCAGGGGCCGTCGTCCACCTGGGCGGCGATTTTCACCAAAATCGGCTCCAATTTTTCGTAGGCCGCGGGGGTGCCGCCGGGCATCAAGCTGGGGCCGAGGAGCGCCCCTTCTTCGCCGCCGCTGACGCCCATGCCCACAAAGCCCAGCCCCGTGGACTCTAAATCCTTCGTCCGGCGCTCGGTGTCTTCGTAGAGGGAGTTGCCGCCGTCGATGATCATATCCCCCGGCTCCAGTAGGGGCCGCAGTTCGGCGATGACCGCGTCCACCGGCGCTCCGGCTTTCACCATCACTAAAATCTGGCGGGGGCGTTCTAGGGCGCCGACAAAGTCTTCCAGGGTGGCGGCGGCGACAATATCCTTACCGGCGCCGCGGGTTTCCATAAAGGTCTGGGTTTTAGCAAAGGTGCGGTTATAGACGGCGATGGGAAAACCCCGGCTTTCCACATTGAGGGCTAAATTTTCCCCCATCACGGCTAGGCCAATGACGCCAAAATTGCGTTTGCTCATAGGTGCTCTCAAATTTCAGACAACGGGCGGGTGGTTACGATACCGCTAGGGTAGCTCGCTTTTCCCGGATAGACTCATGAATCTCGGCCCGAGCGAACCGCGGTCTTCTGTGGCGGGATTACAGGCCCCCTTCGCTCCCGCTTTACGGCCTCCCTAGAGTGGGGTTCTTAGCCGTTACAATGAGTCCCGGCAATGAATTTGGCTTTAGGCGAGGGGGAGAATGGCTATTTTCAGAAAAACATCTAACTTCGCGGGACGCTTGGGCGCAACGGCGCTTTTGAGCGGGCTGATGCTCAGTTGCAGTTCCTTGAATCCCTTCGGCTGGGCCCAAAGCGCCGTCACGATTGCCGAGTTGAGCCAACCGACGGCGGAGCGCCGGGTGGTGGAGATTCAGGGCAAGGTGATTAACGTGGCCCCCTTTTTAACCGGCGGCGCTTATCAAATTCAAGACGACACGGGAACGATTTGGGTGCGGGGTAACGGCCCTTTGCCTCAAAAAGGCGCGGTGGTGACCCTGAAGGGTGAACTGACCTCGGAAGCGATCTTTATCGGCGCTGAAAAACTAGCGGAATCCTATCTCCTGGAAATCGACCCCCCTCGGGCGGGTCAGGCCAGATTACAGACGACGGAGGACAGAGAACAGATTACGGAAGGCGCGGGAGAAATTTCCACGTCCGCGCCCGCGGTTGTTCCCTCCCCTGTCCAGACTCCGGCGCCGGCGGCGTCCCCCAGTCCCAAACCCCAAGCCCCCCTCGTTAATCCCAACGTCAATCCCAACGTCGCCGCGCCAAAACCTTCCCCAACCCCGAATCCTCAACCCTCGACGCCGACCGCCCAACCCATCGCCGTCGATCCGCCTCCCTCCGTCCCCGTTAGCCCACCGCCCGCGGCGCCGATCCCCAGTAAACCGAAACCGAGTCTGAACGTCGATGACGAATTTCTCCCCCACAAACAACTCGACAAACCCTAAGCGAGAGGTGGCGCTGGCGATTCTTCACCAAGAAGGGCGCTATCTTTTGCAGTTGCGGGACAACCTGCCGACCATCCTTTATCCCGGCCACTGGTCGCTGTTTGGCGGTCATCTCGACCCGGGAGAATCCCCCGCCGACGCCGTCATACGGGAAATTTGGGAAGAAATCGCCTTTAATTTGGAAAACCCCGTCTTTTTTGACTGTTATGGGGATGATTTCGCCCTCCGCCACGTCTTTGCCGCGTCCCTGACGGTTCCCTTAACGGCGCTGTCCCTACAGGAAGGCTGGGACTGGGGCTTAATTAGCCCGGCGGAGATTGCAAACGGAAGTATTTATTCCGCCAAGGCTGGGGACACTCGTCCCCTGGGAGATATTCACCAAAAAATTCTGCTGGACTTTATCAGAAACAGGGCGGCGAAACCCTAAAATACGATTATAGATAGATCCTTGCTTTGATCTATCCTCAGCGCCAATTTTCGGAGGCGGTTCCATGATCGAGATGAGAGTTGCCGGCATTGCCCTAGACGCCGTGACCCGTAGCCCCATTGTTCTGCTCAAGGACGGCTCCGACCGTCGCGCCTTACCGATTTACATTAGCCAGGAGCAGGCCCGCTCCATTATCGGCGCTCTGGAGCAACAAAAGGCGGCCCGTCCGCTCACCCACGATCTGATGGCGACCCTGTTCCAAATCTGGGAAGTCCAACTTGAGCGGATTGTGATCCACTCTCTTCAGGACAATACCTTTTACGCCGTTCTCTGTCTCGGTCAGGGGGAACTGAAAAAAGAGGTGGATTGCCGTCCCAGCGACGCCATCGCCTTGGCTCTGCGCTTAGACGCCCCCATTTGGGTCATGGAAGAGGTCATCGCCGACGCTTCGATTCCGGTGGACCGGGACGCGGATGAAGAGGAGCGCCAAGCGTTTCGGGACTTTCTCTCTAAACTCAGCCCGGAGGAGTTGATCAAACAGGCGGGGCTGAATCGGAATTTAGACGAAAATTCTTAGAAAGCCCCCCTAGCCCCCCAATTCTGGGGGGAACCGGATTCAAAGTCCCCCAAGGTTGGGGGATTTAGGGGGCGGATAAATTTAAATATTGGCCCATTCAAGTCCGAAGTGCACCAGGGCCTGACTGAGAGAAGAATACCTCATAGGGGGTACAGTAGTCAAGAGATTTACGGGGGCGATGGTTGAGTAAATTTGTTGCGTGTGCTACTTCAGACTGTTTGACCAGTT
>WGLZ01000098.1 GCA_016471375.1 Cyanobacteria bacterium RI_101 | reverse complement strand
ACTCCAATTCCGAAACTACGACCTCCCCATCCCCCAATGGTTTGGCCTCTCTCTGGCAGGGATTACGTTCAGTACCTCGACTACGCTCGGTAGCCCCCTGCTGGTCGCTGATCAAATCCTACGGGGGCTTGTCCGCGTTGAAGAAGAGCAACGCCGAGTTAGAGAGAAGAACTTTAGAATTGAGGAAAGAAACCGAAGACTTAAGGAGACAGAACGCCAGACTCGCCGAACTCGAATCGAAACTCGATATCGTATTGCGCTCATCCAATACCAACTTGACCCCAACCCCCTCCACAGACGACAACTAGCTGACATTTTGGCCCGTCTCCAGGAATACCAAGACACCCTTTAAACAGATTTCAGATAACAGATGACAGATTTCAGTGATTAACGCGCCGATGCAAAAATAAAGACCGCCACTTAATAAAAGCGCCTTCATAACGGCGCCTGATGGGGCGGTCAATCTCGGCGCCGGTCGGCTTATCGACGCTGTTAGCCAAGTTTCAGGTTTCAGGATCTCTACCACAAGCGGACATTCTTTAATCCTTGGGGTTTAATCTTCTTCAAAATAATCTCCGTTAATTTATCTGTCTAAGAATTGTTGTTGGAATTATAATATTTTACCAACCAATAACTAAAAGATAGCGCCAAGATGGCGAAGCCAAGAGAAGCCAATTCTAAACTATGGTATTTATTAAAATCAAAAATGATGATTTTCCGAGCTACGGCAATGACGGCCGTAATGACCACCAGTTCAATTTGCACCACATTTTTACGGAGATAACCGGTAATATTCTCCAAAAGTTCTAAGGCGATCAACACATTTAAAAATAGTCCAAAAATTTCCACTAAACCGCCGCCAAAAAAACCGACTGGCTCCTGGGCAAGCTGGATACTGAGAACCTTAACTAAATCAAAAATAGAAACGAAGATGACAATGATTAAACACATAGCCAAAACCTTGGAAATCAATTTTTCCAAAGCGTGAATGATCTCCAAAAATCTTTCGTCCTGGAAATAAAATAAGACTTTCTGGAATTTTCTCATGGTCATCAACTCCTCAATCAGCGACTAGGCTAGTATAGATTAGTCCGTCGGGCCCGCGGAACCTACCGCCGCTTTCTCTATGCTCTCTCCCGCTCTTCGTCTGCCCTTAGCCGTTAGCCTCGGCGCCGTCGCCGGCGCCGTTAGTCGCTATGGCGTCGTTAACGGCTTGAACGCCGAATTGGGAACCAGTTTCCCCTTTGGCACCCTAACGGTCAACCTCGTCGGCGCTTTGGGGATGGGCGTCGCGGCTCGGCGCGCGGCTTCCCCAGAACGGCGGGCGCTTCTGGCCACCGGTTTTCTCGGTTCCCTGACCACCTTTTCCGCCTACCAACTCGACGCCGAAACCTTAAGCGCCCAGCGCCTAGAATTGCTCTTTTTATACTGGTTCGGTAGCGCCGCGTTGGGGGTGATTTGCGTGGAACTGGGCGCCCGCTTGGGACGCGGTTTTAACCAGGGTTGAAAATGACGGATTATTTACCCCGCTATCAAGCCAAACACCTGATTTGCGGTCAGGGCCGGGTCGCTCTGGCCACGGGCTGGACGGTGAAAGAATCCTTAGCTCGGCGCTTAGCGCCCCAGGATTACGGCGTCATTGGCAATCTCTACAGCGCCACGAGGGGCATTAGTCCTTTACTGCGGAATCTATTGGCCAATCCCCAGATTTACGCCCTAGTAATCCTCCAAGCCACCAAAGAAGACCAAAACGCCGGTAGTTGTCAATGCTTACTAGACTTTTTTGAGCAAGGCTTCAGCGCCGGCGAAACCGCGACGGGACGGCGCTGTTGGCGGATTCGTTCCGCCGTGACCGGTTATATCGACGGCGAAATTCCCGAGGAAGCCTTAGAACTGCTTCGGCGCCAGATTCGGGTGGCGTTAACCGCCAACGTCGGGGAGGCGGTCAATTTAGTTAAACAGTGGGCCGCCCAACCGGCGCCGCTTCCCTGGGGAGATCCCCAAACTTTCCCCCTCAGCGAACCCCAAACGACAGTGTTTCCGGGCCCCCGCTACGGCCATCGTCTGGAGGGGGCCACCATCGCCGCGACCTGGATTAAAATTCTCCACCGTATTAAAACCACCGGAACCCTTCGACCCACGGCCTACGGGCGCTGGCAGGAGTTGATCGATTTAACGGCCATTATCACCGACGAGCCGGAGGACTTTTATTTCCCGGAGCCGAACTATTTCCCCATCGAGCGGGAATTTTTACCGGAGTATATCGCCCAAATTCTCGAAGACGCTCCCCCTAGGGAAGGGGTTAAATACACCTACGGGCAACGCTTGAGATCCTGGTTTGGGCGAGATCAGATTCAACAGGCTATCGACGCCCTCGGCGCCGACCCGGATTCTTCCCGCATTGTCCTTACCCTCTGGGACGTCCGGGATTACGACCAGAATAATAGTCCCCCTTGTTTAAACCATATTTGGTTGCGGATTGTGGAGGGGGAATTGTCCCTGACCGCTACCTTCCGCAGTAACGATATGTTTTCCGCCTGGCCCGCCAACGCTATGGGGCTACGGGCCTTGCAACGGCATTTTTTCGAGGCATTAACTAGCCGGGGGTTAGAAACGTTAACCCTGGGGCCTTTGATTATCGTTAGCCAGAGCGCCCATATTTATGAAGACTGCTGGGAGCAAGCGGAGCGCATTATCCAGACCGAGTATCCCAAACTCCATCTGCAACCAGATTACTTTGACCCCACCGGCAGTTTTTTAATTTCTCTCCAGGCAGACAAAATTCTGGTGGAGCACATTACCCCCGGCGCCGGGGAAGTCGTCAATTGTTTCAGCGCCCGCTCCGCCGTTAAGCTGTATCAACTGCTCGCCGGCGCTTGTCCCAGTCTGACGGTGGATCATGCTTTGTACTTAGGAATTGAACTGCAAAAAGCGGAAACGGCGCTGAAATTAGGCCGCCCGGAGTTGTACCGGCAGGATGTTCCCCTACGGCTCTAAACTGCAAAACTTCCGGTTCCCCTCCCTCGGCTACGGTGTACACACAAGTCTTTGGTTTTGCCATTAACCTTATGTCGCCCCCTACACTTCGGCAGACTCAGTGGGACAATCCCCCAATTCTGGGGGACTTTGAACTCAGAAAAGCTCCGAACTCCCCCCAAAATTGGGGGGCTGGGGGGGCAAAACGAGGCTGATGGGTAGATCTGTGTACGCGGTAGCTCCCTCGGAGGGAGCCGCTTTCTCATCGGCGGTATCGTGTTGGGCGCGTCTCAGATTTGTCAGTTGTTTTGTTTATCCCATCCCCTTCAACCGCGCTTAGCGGGACAATTCTTTAGGTTTGGGCGCTGTTCAGTCTAGTTCCCCTGATTTTCTAGCACCCCTTCCGCCTGATGAGCAATGGCCCGCAGTTGGTCGCTTAAAGCCGGATCGACCTCCGACCAGATCCCCCGCTGTTGAGCCTCCAACAGGCGCTCCGCCATGTCCCGCAGGGCCCAAGGATTATGGCTTTGCAGAAAATTTTGAACTTCGGGATCAAGGAGGTAAGCTTGGGCAACCCCTTCAAAAAGGTAATCCTCCACGCAGTGGGTGGTAGCGCCGTAGGCGAAGAGATAATCCACCGTCGCGGCCAACTCAAAGGCGCCTTTATAGCCGTGACGCCTAGCGCCGGCGATCCATTTAGGATTGATCACCCGAGAGCGATAGACTTTAGCTAATTCTTCCTTCAGGGTTTTAATCTGAGGGCGCCGGGGTCGGGAATGGTCGCCAAAGTAAAGGGCGGGATTTTTACCGGTTAACGCTCGAACCGCGGCGGTCATGCCCCCCTGGAATTGGTAATAGTCGTCGGAGTCGAGAAGATCATGCTCCCGGTTGTCCTGATTGTGGAGGATGATATCCAAATTTTGTAAACGGGTTTCCAACGCCCAGGGCAGATTATGCCCCACCCCCTGGGCGTCGTAGGCGTAACTGCTCCAGTTCAAATAGGCCCGGGCTAAATCGGCGTCGGTTTGCCAGTTTTGGGCTTCCATTAAGCCCTGTAGCCCCGCCCCGTAGGCGCCGGGTTTGGAGCCAAAAATTCGGTACCGGGCCCGCCGCTGGGCTTCGGCGGGATCGTAACCCTGACTTTCTAAAATTTCGGCGTCTCGCTGAACCTGGTCTCGGAGGGGATTCTCCTCTGCCGATTCCCTTAAACCGGCCACCGTCTCCGCGGCGCTCTGCATCAAGCTCAGTAAATTGGGAAAACTGTCCCGGAAAAAGCCGGAGACCCGGACGGTGACATCCACCCTCGGGCGCTCTAAAACCGAGACGGGCAAGATCTCAAAATCCACCACCCGGCGGGAGGGGCCGTCCCAGACCGGCTGAACCCCTAGGAGCGCCAAAACCTGGGCCACGTCGTCGCCGCCGGTGCGCATGGTGGAGGTGCCCCAGATGGAAATACCGAGGGTTTTAGGATACTCCCCATGGTCCTGGGTATAGCGGTCGATTAACGCCGCCGCCGCCCGGCGCCCCGTCTCCCAAGCCGTTTCCGTGGGAATGACCCGCAGATCTACCCCGTAGAAATTGCGCCCCGTGGGCAAAACCTCCGCCCGTCCCCGAGTCGGCGCTCCGCTGGGGCCGCTGGGCACATAGGCGCCGTCCAGTCCCCGGAGTAGGTTAGTAATTTCCTCCTCGCTCCGCTGTAATAGGGGTAGAAGGGTGGATTGCATCCAAGTTAGAGTTCGCCGGGTTTCCGGTAAGCAGTTATCAGTTACCAGTAAGCAGTTATCGGTTATCAAGTCTTTCACTGTTAACTGATCGCTGTTAACTGTTAACTGTGTGGCTAATTCTTCCAGAACCGCCACCGCGGCGCCGCCAGTGCGACAAGCTTGGAGTTTGGCCAATAACTCCCCGGCGCTGTTTTGGGATAAAAGTTCCGCAGTTTCCGCAGGCACAACAAAGGGGTCTTCCCAACTGTCGTTCCAGGGGTCGAACTCTAAACCTAAATCCAGCGCCAACGCCTGGGTAATACCTAAATAATCCCCCTGGGGAGCGCGGGCAATGGCTAGGAGTAAATCCTTTAACAAAGACCCCTGGGGACAAGCGCCGAAGATATGAAGACCGTCCCGGATTTGGGCTTCCTTGAGTTGGCAGAGATAATTGTCGGTTTGGCTCAACACCGGCGCTAGGGCTTGGAGCCAATCCTGGGGTCGGGAGCCAAAACCCGGTTGGGGCAAGGCTAACCCCAGATCCCGGTGCAGGTTGCTCTCCTGAATCAATTGGCAGAGGCGCCGACTGAGCGCCGGCAAACGGCTGGGATCGAGATCCTGGGCGGTATAGTATTCATCCAGTAACGCCTCAATTTGGGGCAACTCCCCGTAAAGTTCTGCGCGGGTCAGGGGCGGGGTGAGGTGGTCGAGAATAACGGCGTGACTCCGGCGCTTGGCTTGGGTTCCTTCTCCTGGATCGTTAACAATGAAGGGATAAAAATGGGGATAGGGGCCCAGGGCGATTTCCGGGTAACAGTGGGGGGAGAGCGCCAAACTTTTCCCCGGTAGCCATTCCAAATTGCCGTGTTTCCCTAGGTGGATAAAGGCCTGGGCGCCGAACTCGGTTCGCAACCAGTGATAAAAGGCTAGGTAAGCTAGGGGCGGCTCCAGATCCGGCGCGTGGTAATTCAAACCGGGGTCTAGGTCGTAGCCCCTAGCGGGTTGAACGCCGATAAAAATATTGCCCAATCGGAGGCCGGCGATGGGAATTTCCCGCGGTAGCGCCGCCCAGTCCTCCCGGTCTTGCCACCGTTCCCGCAATTGCCCTTGAACCTCGGGGGGAAGGGTCTGGAAATACTCCCACAGCGCCGCCTGGCTTAGACTTTGTCGGACTAAACGGCGGGGATTTTCCTCTAGATTATTCGTCGTTCCCTGGGTTAACAGCGCGATTAAGGCGGCGGGGGAGTCGGGAATCTCGTCGAGGCTATAACCGCTGTCTTTCAAGGCCCGGAGAATGGCTAAACAACTGGCGGGGGTATCGAGACCCACCCCGTTAGCCAGACGCCCGTCCTTATTGGGGTAGTTGGCTAAAATCAGGGCGATTTTCCGTTCCCCCACCGGGGTTTGGGCGCAACGGCAAAAATTGAGCGCCAAATCCGCCACCCAGTTAATTCGGCTCGGTTCCGGTTGGGAAACAATCACCTCGGTTTGCAAGGCGTTTTCCCGCGTTTGGCTGGCTTTAAAAGCCACGGCCCGGGTAATCAGGCGCCCGTCCACCTCCGGCAAGGCCGCGTTCATAGCCGCGTCCCTGGGATTTAACCCCCTCGCGCCGTCGGCCCACTGCTCCCGAGCGCCGCTACTGAGAATCACCTGAAAGACGGGCACATCTAATTCTCGCCAGAGCGGCGCCGGGTCGGGGTCGAGAACCGCCTGGCGCTGGAGTTGGGCGAGGGCGAAACTGGTGGTATTTAAAATCAGTTGGCAGTTTTCGGCCCGTAATTCCGCTAAGAGCTTGGCCTGACAGTCGGGGTCCCGCAGGGAGGACACGTACAGCGCCGTCGGCCGTAAACCCCGTTCGATTAGGGCTTGGGCCAGCGCCGTCACCGCGTCGGTGTTGCCCGCTAAATAATGGGCCCGGTAGAAAAGGATAGCGACGGCGGGCAGGGTTTTCGGTAAATCTTCATAACCCAAGTTGAAATGTCCCCAATCGGGAACCGTAACCGGCGCTTCCGGCCGGTAATCCGTCCCGCAAACGCAATCGCTCCACCAGAGCAGACCCCGGCGCCAATTCTCCACCCCGCCCCCGGAGCAGTAGCGCCAGAGCCGTTCCACCCAGGGCAGAGGAACGGTGGAATAAGACATTAAAACCGGATCTAAGGGGCCGTCTCCAGGCAGTAGCCAGAGAGATAACCCCGTTTCCCGAGCCAACTCCCGCAGACTATCCACCCCGTAGGGCCAATACTCGTATCCTCCTAATAACCGAACGACAACCGCTTTGGCCCGGCCCAGCACCCCCTCCCGGTAGTCGTCCAAGCTGGCGGGCTGTTGCAGATTCAACAGATTCAGCGCCCGTAAAGGGGGAAAATCCTTAGGTATTTGCCGAACCGCCTGGGCTAAACACTGAATATCCGTGTCCGCGGCGCTGAGGAACACCAAATCTCCCGGCGCTTGCTCAACGCGAATTACCCCTTCTCCCTCCGGGTTCCAGCCCCCCGGCTGGCTCGCCAATCGGTGCATGTGTTTGGCTCCTTTCTTTAGAAAAGCTTAGATTTTGGGGCTTTGGGGAAAAGTCTAGTCATTATAGAAAAACAGACAGCCACCTTGATCGACTCTAGGGCAATGCAGACCCTTTTTTCCCCCACTTTTCGCCGCGTTTTACCAACGACGGTCTTTGAGCGACTCCAATCTCTTTGGACTTCCCTGGGAGATTGGGGCGGGGCCGAGCAAATCCTCTGGACGGAAGCGGACAGTTCCGGCGTTTTTTTCCTGCTGTTAACCGCTTCCTATCAGGCCCTACTCCAGGGCGAGCCGGTTTCTCCCCGCCACTACGCCGTCACTATCACCTTCGATCACGGCGCCGTCGCCAACCTCTTAAAACCCCGCCCCCTGCCCCCCCGCCCCACCCAGGAGTTTCCCCACCTGCTCCAACAGTTAACCCTGCGCTTGTTGGATATCCTCACCGGCGATCCCGGCGACCCGACTTCCCCCGCGGCGCTGAAAATACAAGCGAGTCAGGAAGCGGTGCTCAGTCAGGTTATCGCCCAAATTCGCCAAAGTTTAGACCTCTCGGATATTCTCCGGGCCACGGTCACGGAAGTGCGGCGCTTTCTCTGGGTGGACAGACTGGTGATTTATCAATTCAACCCGCCCCTAAGCAACGCTCAGGCCTCCCTAGAAGGGGGCGAAATTATCTGCGAAGCCACGGCCTCGGAGGAAATCCCCTCTCTTTTGGGGTTAATTACAGAGAATGATTGTTTTACTCAGGTCGCCACCTATGAGCACAAATATTTAAACGGCGCCGTGGTGGGAGTCAACGACATTGAAAGCCACTATTCTTCCTCCTACTGTTTGGTTAACCTTCTGCAAAAATACCAAATTCGGGCTAAACTCATCGCCCCTATTGTGGTGGAAGGGCGACTCTGGGGCTTGTTAATCGCCCACCAATGCCACTATCCCCGCCAGTGGCTCGACAGCGAAAAAAGTTTTCTCGGACAAATCGGAGAACATCTCGCCGTGGCTATTTTTCAATCCCAACTTTACGCCCAAGTGCAACACCAAAAAAACACCTTTGAAAAACGGGTCATTGAACGGACAAAAGATCTCCGCTCGGCGCTGTTGGCGGCCCAAGCGGCGAATCACCTCAAGGGAGAATTTTTAAACAACATCACCCATGAACTGCGCACTCCATTAACCTGTATCATCGGGCTTTCCGGCACCCTGCTCCATTGGTCGAATCGGGGCAGTAGTCTGCCGGTGGAGAAACAAAAACATTATCTAGAAACCATTCAGGAGAGCGGCAAGCGCCTGATGGAGTTAATTAACGATATTATCGATCTCTCTCAACTGGAATCCGGTCAGTCAGTTCTTCATTTTCAAGAATTTTCCTTACAAGGTCTAGGGCAAAAAGTTCTCCATTACCTGGAAGAGGCGGCGCTGGCAAAAAACCTAACGCTTACTTTTGATCTGCAAATCCGCCCAGAGGAAGATAGCTTCTGCGCCGACCCGGAGCGCCTAGAGCAAATTTTGACCCATCTCCTGCAAAACGGCATTAAATACACCCCCAATCTGGGAAGCGTCACCCTCCGGGTCTGGCGGGAAAATAAACAGGCGATTTTTCAAGTGGAAGACACCGGCGTCGGCATGAGCGCCGAGCAGGTGCCCTTTTTATTCGAGGCCTTTAAACAGTTAAACAACAATCAACAACGCACCTACGAAAGCACCGGTTTAGGCTTAGCCTTAACCAAACAACTGGTGGAGTTGCACGGCGGCCGGGTCGAAGTGGATTCCACCCTGGGCAAAGGCTCCATCTTTACCCTCTTTATCCCCTGCCAAAAACTCGGCGCTCTCAAAAAAGCTTCCCCCACGGCGCCGTTAAACCCAACGGTTAAAGCCAATTCCGGCGTGGTGGTGATCGAGCGGGACGAGGAAGTGGCCACCCTCATTTGCGAACTCCTCACCGCCGCGGACTATCAGGTCATTTGGCTTATTGACAGCGCCATCGCCCTCCGTCAAATCGAGGTCTTGCAACCGGGTTTAGTCCTGATTGATAAGGATTTGGACAACGTCCACAGTATCAGCCGTCACCTGAAGGACTCTCACCAACTGGCTCCCTTAAAAGTGATTTTACTGAGCGAACAAATTTCCTCTAGCGAATGGCAGACCTTCTCCCAAAACGGCATCGACGACTATTTACTCAAACCTCTCCAACCGGATCTGCTCCTCCAGCGCCTGAGTATTCTCCAAGGCGGTTAGGCCCCGAGCGCCGGGTGATATGCTTAACAATCATTTAGGTTTTCATCGTAGTAAAGACTACGGGTTCGCAACATTGAGGAGGACCGGGCCAGTGGACTGGAAAGTAAGGGCTATTCGGGGGGCTATCACCGTCGAAGAAAACACCGGCGCCGCCATGCGGGAAGCGGTGACAGAGTTGTTAGAAGTCATTGAAAGCCAAAATAGCCTCGACCCCCAAGAAATCGTCAGCGTCACCTTTTCCGTCACCCGAGACCTCAACGCCCTGTTTCCCGCGGCTGTGGCCCGGGAGCGACCCCGCTGGGATAGCGTCCCCCTCTTGGATGTGCAACAGATGGACGTTCCCGGCAGTTTAGAAAAATGTATTCGGGTCTTAATTCATTTCAATAGCCCTAAACCCCAAACCGAAATTCACCACGTTTACCTGCGCCGGGCCCAGAACCTTCGTCCCGATTGGCGCTTGGTCTCTTTGACTTAATTTTCTTGAACTAACAGCGCCGTGGCGTAGGCGGAAATCCCTTCCTCTCGACCCTCGGGGCCCAACTGTTCATTGGTGGTGGCTTTGACGCCGATTTGCTCCGGGGTAATCCCCAAAACCGCCGCCAATTTCTCTTTCATCGCCCCTAGATGGGGTTTCAATTTCGGGCGCTCCGCCACAATAACGCTGTCCAGATTGGCAATCCGCCAGCCCCGCTCCCGGACTAATTCATTCACCTGTTTTAATAGCTCTAAACTATCGGCGCCGGCCCATTGGGGGTCGCTAGGGGGAAAATAGTGGCCAATATCCCCTAAACTGAGCGCCCCCAGCAGGGCGTCCATGAGGGCGTGGGTGAGAACGTCGGCGTCGCTGTGACCGAGAAGCCCTAATTCGTGGGGAATGTTGACCCCCCCGAGGATTAAATCTCGTCCCGGAACGAGACGGTGAATATCGTAGCCGTTGCCAATTCGTAGCGCCGTCATAGATTTTTGATGAACTCTACTCTTTAGCGTAACCGCGGCGCTCCCCGTCGCAAACCCCCGGCGCTGTTAACCTAGATCTCATCCCTCCTCCGTTGCCAGCAAAATCGACTGCCATGGTTCAAGTGCGTTTTTTACCCGATGATATCGCCATTACCGCCGAGGTTGGGGAACCGTTGTTAGAGGTGGCGGAACGGGCCGGAGTTTTCATACCCACCGGTTGTCTGATGGGATCTTGCCACGCCTGCGAGGTGGAACTGGCGGACGGAACTCCCATCTGCGCTTGTATTAGTTCTGTGCCCATCGGCGCCGAAACGGTGGAAATTCGGTTGTTAGACGATCCGGTTTGGTAAGGGCGAAAACCCCTGTTATAATGGCGCCGACCTCTTGAGCGCCGAGCGCAACGCCTTGACTTCGTCTCCCTTTTCTCCAGACTCTCCCCGCCGACTGCTGATCACCGGCGGCGCCGGATTTATCGGCTCTAATTTGGTTTACCACTGGCTCGGCGCTTATCCCCAGGATTTTGTTCTTGTCCTCGACGCGCTCACCTACGCCGGCAACCGTCAGACCCTCCAGCCTTTGGAGTCCAACCCCAATTTTCGCTTTGTTCAGGGGGACATTTGCGACCGGGCCCTCGTTGATCGCCTGTTGCGGGAGGAAAACATCACCGCAGTCGCCCACCTCGCCGCCGAATCCCACGTGGATCGCTCCATCCTCGGCCCCGGCGCTTTTGTGCAAACCAATGTGGTGGGCACCTTTACCCTGCTGGAAGCTTTTCGTCAGTATTGGCTAGAAGCGGAAAAACCCGAGTCTTTTCGCTTTCTCCACGTCTCCACCGATGAAGTTTACGGCAGTCTAGCGCCGACAGACCCGGCCTTTACGGAAACCACCCCCTACGCGCCCAACAGTCCCTACTCCGCGTCTAAAGCCGGAAGCGACCACCTGGCCCGGGCCTATTTCCACACCTACGGCCTGCCCACCCTGATTACCAACTGCTCCAATAATTACGGGCCTTTTCACTTTCCCGAGAAGTTAATCCCCCTGATGTGTATTAATATCCTGTTGGGGAAAAAACTGCCGGTTTACGGCGACGGCCAGAATGTGCGGGATTGGCTCTATGTGGAAGACCATTGCCGGGGCTTAGCCCAGGTTCTCCGTCAAGGCGCGCCGGGGGAAACCTATAATATCGGCGGCAATAACGAGGTGAAAAATATTGATCTGGTGACCCTCCTCTGCGAAATTTTGGAGGATCTAGCGCCGAGTTTACCTGTTCATCCAGCGACGGATCTCATTACTTTTGTCCCGGATCGTCCTGGCCACGACCGGCGCTACGCCATCGACGCCGGTAAAATTCGCCGGGAGTTGGGCTGGTCTCCTCAGGTGACGGTAGCGGAAGGATTAAGAAAAACGGCCCAGTGGTATTTAGACCATCAGTCCTGGTGGCGCCCCCTGTTGTCGCCGGAGTATCAGGAGTATTACAATAAGCTTTACAAACTATCTTAGAAGCTTATCGTGACTCAGATATGACCACCCCGTCAGGCTACGCCTGCCACCCCTCCAAAGGAGGGGAATTTTCAGCAACAGTTTACTGTTACGATTCCCCTCCCGTGGAGGGGTGCCCCGAAGGGGCGGGGTGGTCAAATTTTCTTAGATCAGGACGCTCCCAAAAACAAACACGAGATTTTTATATCTAAAATTTAGTATTTAGTAATGCGCATACCTCATTGATAAATGGAGCCAAACACGATGTTTCCATCATTAACAGATATAGAAATTCCTTTGCTTAAAGAACTTGCTAAACGCGGAGGTTCTGTCAGGCCAAGCTCTCAAGATGCTAATGGCAAGAATGTTTATGAAGCGTTAGCAGATTACTTTGGTTTGACCCAAGAAGAAAGAGAAAGACTAGGCCGCTTTCATACAACACAACGTAAATACAGAAACCTATGGGAAAATGAAGTCCAATATGTCAGAAGAAATCTTGTGGACAAAAAGCTGATTTCTAATAAAGAACGGGGTGTTTGGACAATCACGCCAAAAGCCTACGAATTATTGGGAGAGTCGAGTAGAAATATTACAAATTCAAAGGGAAAGCCAGTTCGCTCCCAAGTTATTAATCTAGAGCCGCTAAACAATCAAAAGCGTCCTCCCTCTATCATTGAAGTAATGGAAGGAAAGCTTAAAGAGCAAAAGTATATTGGCGCAGAACGGAACCAAAGGATTGTTGCCGAGAGGAGAAAGTTAGATCACTGTACTTGTCAAGCTTGCGGCTTTTACCTGAAAGTTAATGGTATGTACGTGATTGAAGTTCATCACTTATTCCCATTGGCTAATCACACAGAGCGAATCACGAATGTCAATGATTTAGTTTGTCTCTGTCCTACATGCCACACAATGGCGCACTTAAAAAACCCTCCTTATACAATAGAACAAATTAAGGAAATACATTTAAATAAATAAGGAAGCTTTATTTACACTCTACATTCCGCAGGTCGATGCTCAATCGTATAAAATATGAAGGCATTTAGGGAGGCATGGGACTCAGTGAGCGTAAAAGTAGAAAACCTAGATCATCTGGGAATCGTGGCAGGCATCATCGATAAAATAGGTTTAGT
>WGLZ01000091.1 GCA_016471375.1 Cyanobacteria bacterium RI_101 | reverse complement strand
TCGAGTCGTTCTTCTGCGTTAAGCTGGTGGTAGCCCATCTTTGATTGCCTGTTTTGGTGGTACAAGTCAGGCTACCTTAGATGGGCCCCCTTTCGGCTAGCTCACCCTAAGTGGTGCACTTCATTTTTGAATCGGCGATGTTGTCGTTTTAGATGTCATGATTCCTGGAATTAATGGCATTGAGTTGTGTCGAAAACTACGTCTTTGCGGCTCGCAAACGCCGATCCTCATGTTAACCGCCAAGGACGCAAGTCAAGATAAGGTGCTAGCCCTCGACAGCGGCGCCGCCAGGTTAGAAATAGCGGCGTAGAGCGAAGGATAGCGGTAGCTCAGGGGTCTGAGGAATGTGGCCATTTGGAAAAAACGCTGGTCTCGTCGACGCTTTCAGTGTATCTCCAGAGGAGAATCATCGGTTTTCTTTACAAGTTTTTTACTTTTGTTGAATACCCTGATGACTGCGCACTGAAACCTTAGAGTCTTGAGAGACTGGACGTAACAATGAGTAATTATACCGGTTCTTTCTTCAATTTAAACGCGGTTTACGAACAGCTTAGCCATTTCGCTGAACTAGAAACGTTCTTTCAGCAGTTAACCGCTATTTACGGCGAGGGTTATGACCTCCGCCTAGCGGGGGAACTGCGGGCCCAATGGCAAAAAGGGGATTTTACTCAACTGCCCCCCGTCGTAATTTTGACCGAGGGAGAACTCGGCGAGGCCAAAGGCGCTTACGCCCCCGGTCATAATATTATTTATCTCTCGGCTCGTTTTCTGGCTTCGGCTTCCGCCGGGGAACTCAACGCCGTCCTGCGGGAAGAAATCGGTCATTATCTCGACGCCGTCATTAATCCGCAAGACGCGCCGGGAGACGAAGGAGAATACTTTGCGCAAGTGGTTGGGGGACGGACTCTGAGCGAGGGAGAAATTCAAGGATTAAGGACAGAGAACGATTGGGGATTCGCGCAAATTAGGGGAGAGTCTATTCTGGTTGAAAAAAGCGTTTTTACCGTCGCGCAAATTACGAATAACAGCCTTGACGACCTGCATCCCCAGTTATCGGGAAGTTCCCTAGTTTGGCAAACCTGGGACGGGGTGGATTATGAAATCTACTATTATAACGGCGCCGCTGCGGTGGCTTTAACGAACAATGCAAGCGACGATCTAAATCCTCAAATTTCCGGAAACTCCGCGGTCTGGCAAGGCGCCGCGGGGATTTACTTCTACAACGGCTCCACCGCTATTTTGCTCCCCAACAGCGCCGGCGGTCTCAATCCGCAAATTGAGGGTAATATTGTAGTCTGGCAGGCTTTAAACGGCGCCGACTATGACATTTATCGCTACAACGGCGCGACCACGACTCAGTTAACCAATAACAATAGCGAAGACACGGCGCCGCAACTCTCTGGCAACAATATTGTCTGGGACGCGCCCAATGATAAAATCGCTTTTTACAACGGGGCCTCGACTCAACTTCTGGGTTTAAACGGGATTAGTTTTAAAGCGCCGCAAATTTCGGGGAATAACCTCGCTTGGGAAGGAGACGACGGCAATGATACGGAGATCTTTTTCTACAACGGCGTTGTTATTGCTCAATTAACCGACAATGACGAAGATGACACTAACGTCCAAATCTCGGGTAACAAGATTGTTTGGGAAGGCTTTGACGGCAATGACTCCGAGATCTTTTTCTTTAACGGAACCACGGTTCTACAATTAACCAACAATCTTCTGGACGACGTTAATCCCCAAATTTTTAACAACTTTGTGGTCTGGGAAGGAGACGACGGCAACGATACGGAAATTTATCTTTACGACGGCGTTGCGACGGTGGCCCTCAGCGCCAATACCGAAGATGACGAGATGGCTCAAATTTCCGGCGCCTATGTGGTTTGGAGCGGGAAAGACAACGTCGGGGATTACGAAATTAAGCTCGCCAACCTAGATCCGCCCAGTTTATCTCTAACGGTTTCTCCCAGTAGCGTCAATGAAGACGGCGCCGCTAATTTGACCTATACCTTCACCCGCACGGGTAGTTTAACTAACGCTTTAACGATTAATTACGCCATTTCAGGCACGGCGACCAATGGCGTGGATTACGGCGCTATCGGTAACAGCGTCACCTTTTTAGCGGGTTCTAATACAGCGACTATCATCGTTAATCCCACCGCCGACGCGACCTTTGAAAACACGGAAACGGTCTCGTTAACCCTAAGCGGCGGCGGCGGTTATCTGATCGCCACGCCCGGAGCGGTCACTGGCTCGATTCTGAACGACGACACTCAGGTGAGTCTTAGCGTCTCCCCCGCTAGCGTCAATGAAGACGGCGCCGCTAATTTGATCTATACCTTCACCCGAGCGGGAATCACCAGTAACGCCCTAACCGTTAATTATCTTGTCAGCGGAACGTCGGCCAACGGCGGCGATTACGGCGCTATCGGAACGACCGTTAACTTTGCCCCCGGCGCCGCCACCGCGACGGTGACGGTCGATCCCTTGGCGGATACCCTCGGGGAGTTTAACGAAACCGTTGTTTTAACCTTGGCCAGCGGCGCCGGCTACAGTATCGGCTCCGCCGGGACGGCGACGGGAACTATTGTCAATGACGATAGCCTTTTTGCCCAACCCTTTGACTTACTCTTATTGCAAGATTTATCCGGGAGTTTTGGCGACGACATTACCACGGTGCGAACCTTAATTCCGGGCTTGGTCTCGGGCGTTAATTCCCTCCAACCCAACACCCCCATCGGCGTCAGCGCCTTTATCGATAAACCCATCGCCCCCTTTGGCGGCGCTTCTCCCGGGGACTACGTCTATAAAACCAATCAGGCCCTAACCACCAACGCCACTGCCATTCAGACCGTCTATAACGGCTTGACCATCGGCTCCGGCGCCGACGCTTCCGAGGCCCAACTCGAAGCCCTCCTGCAAGCGGCGCTCCGTCCCGAGGAAATTGGCTTCCGGGCGGGAACCAAGCGGGTGGTGGTGGTCTTTACCGACGCCGCCTACCATGTGGCGGGAGACGGCGCCGTCTCGGGCATTACGACCCCCAACAATTACGACGCGATTCTGGATGGAACGCCTCCGGGCGCCGGGGAGGATTATCCCACTCTAGCCGGCTTGAAATCCCGCTTAATCGACGCCAATATTTTCCCCCTATTCGCCGTCACCGGGGATCAAATCGCCACCTATACTTCTTTAGTGAGCCAGTTGGGCGTCGGCGGCTCTGTGGTGCAGTTGAGCGCCAATAGTTCCAACATCATCAACGCCATCCAACAGGGATTAAATAATCTCTTTTTAGTTAATATCGACGCGCCCACTAGCGGGTTAATCACCACGGAAGGGGGCGGCTCTAGCGCTTTTACCCTAAAACTGAACGTCCAACCCGTAGCCGACGTAACCCTTGGATTAAGCGTCTCCGACCCCAGCGAAGGGGCGCTCTCCGCGACCTCCCTGGTCTTTACCCCCAGCAATTGGAATATCGCCCAAACTGTCACCGTCACCGGTTTAGACGACGGCTTGGCGGATGATTCCCAAACCTATCAAATCATTACGGCGCCGTTGGTCAGCGCCGATCCCAACTACAACGGCATCAACCCCATTGATATTAATGTCGTCAATCAAGAGAGCGCTCTGCCGGTGATTACCCTGACGGTTTCCCCGGACAGCAGTAGCGAAGACGGCGCTGGAACGGTGACTTATACCTTTAGCCGCGCAGGTAGTTCCGTTAACGCGCTGACCGTTAACTATGTTATCGGCGGCTCCGCGGTCAACGGCGTAGATTACGGCGCCATCGGCGCCAGTATTACCTTTGCTCCCGGCTCAGCCACCGCGACCCTGATTATTGATCCCGTGGCCGACGCGACCCCCGACGGGGATAAAACCGTCAGTTTGACCCTGAGCGCCGACCCCCTTTATCTTCTGGGAACTCCTGGGGCGGTGACGGCGACCATTTTAGACGACGACGCCGCTCTGCCCACCATCACGGGAACGGCCGGGAATGACGTCCTCAACGGCACGACCGGGGCGGAAATCCTCGTGGGGCTAGGAGGTAATGACACCTATACGGTCAACAGCGCCGGGGATCAGGTGGTCGAAGCGCTCAACGGAGGAACGGATACCGTTAAAGCCAGCGTTAACTACGCTTTGCCCGACCACGTGGAAAAACTCACCCTCAGCGGCGCGGCTAACCTCAACGGCGAGGGGAACGACCTCAATAACACCCTGACGGGGAATAGCGGCAATAATGTTCTGCTTGGTCTAGACGGTAACGATACCCTAGACGGCAAGGCTGGAGCGGACGACCTTCAGGGCGGCGCCGGCAATGACACCTACACGGTCGATAACGCGGGCGATTTAGTGACCGAAGGACTCAATCAGGGGACGGATACCGTCAAAGCCTCGGTCTCCTTTACCCTGGGCGCTAACGCGGAGAATCTGACCCTGACCGGCGCCGCCAATCTTGACGGCACGGGGAACGCCCTCGCCAATAAAATTACCGGCAACAGCGGTAATAATATTCTTACCGGCGGCGCTGGCAACGACACTTTAACGGGCAACGGCGGGAGCGATCGTCTTGTGGGGGGAACCGGCAACGATACCCTCAACCTAGGGCTAAACGACGGGGCCGCCGATATTGTCTTCTACGCCTCCGGGGACGGAGTCGATACGGTCAACCAATTTGTCAAAGGTCTAGATAAACTCTCCTTTAGCGGCGTCAGTTATGTGGACGTCCGAGCGGTTGGCGCCGACGTTAAACTGAGTTTGGGCAACGGAGTCTTCGGCGACCCCGGCTTTGGCTCCGGGACGTTGTTGGCGACCCTTAAAGGGGTTAGCGCCTTTACGGCGCCGGAATTGACCGCCAGTCTGGATGGCTCCAACACCGCCGTTTTCTCTCTCCTCTAGGAACAAAACGTCCTTCAGATGCGGATTCTCTTGGTCGAGGACGACCCTCGTTTAGGCTCGACTTTAGCGGAGGCTCTGCGGAGTCTCCGCTATCACGTCGATTGGGCGGAGGATGGCTTGTTAGGGTGGGGCTACTTGGAATCTGTCGTCTATGACGTTATCGTTTTAGACATCATGGTTCCCCATATCAGCGGTATTGAACTTTGTCGAAAACTGCGTCTTCGGGGAACGCAAACGCCGATTCTGATGTTAACCGCCAAGGACGCGAGTCAAGATAAGGTGCTAGCCCTCGACAGCGGCGCCGACGATTATGTGGTCAAACCCTTTGATCTAGACGAGCTAACGGCTCGGATTCGGGCGCTTTTGCGTCGCGGCGTTAATCCCCTGTCAAAAACCCTTTGTTGGGGAGAGTTGGAACTCAATCCCAACACCTACGAGGTTTTTTACCAACAACGCCCTATTCTGTTAACTCCGAAAGAATATCAACTCCTTGAACTTTTTGTTAAGAAGCCGCAACAAGTCTTGAGTCGCAGTCAAATCCTAGATCAGCTTTGGTCTTTTGAAGATCCCCCCGGGGAGGAGGTGGTTAAAGTTCATGTTAAAGATATACGCAAAAAACTTAGAAACGCCGGGGCCTCGCCGGATTTTATTGAGACCGTCTATGGCTTGGGTTACCGTCTTAAATCCATTTAAGAGATTGTCCCCCCGCCGTTCGCGACCTTTCCCTTCCCCTTTTCGCGCTTTAGGTTGGAAGCTTCTCGGGGCTTATCTTTTGGTGATGATGTCCATCGCCGGCCTTTCTAATTTGTTAGTGTACCAATTTTTCGCCCAGAACTTATATAAAAACTGCGATGAAGGTCTCAAGATCCTAGCCGATTCCGCCAGCCATAGCTTGACAAATATTCTGGCGGATCCCCGACAGATTGATCAACCTGTCCATCGTCCTCTGGATAATGACCAAGACCTAGATTTATCGTGGCAAACTTTACAACAAACCGAGCAATCCATTGAATGGTTTGATGCCCAAGGGCGATTACAGGGAAAAAGCGGCGCCGATTTTCCGTTCTATCCCCTCAAGCCTGGGTTAAATATCATTCAATCTCCTCCTCTAAGGATGTTTACCCTTCCTGTGCGTCAAAAGCAATCTTCCGCCTTAGTGGGCTACGTGCGGGTGACAGAGTTGACGGAAGCCGAGCAACAAACGCTACGCCGGCTCCAATGGGGTTTGTTTCTGGGAAGTCTCTTAGCGTTACTACTGGCGTCAATCGCCGGTTTTTGGCTCACTCATCTGGTCTTAAAACCCATTAAGCGGAGCTATTTTCAACTCCAACAATTTACCAGCGACGCCTCCCATGAATTAAGGGCGCCTTTAACGGTGATTAAAACCGCCGCCGAAGTTCTCCAGCGCGATACTCAGAATGAAGCTCGGGAAGATCAAGGTAAACTACGTCACATTTTAGATTCCGCCAATCAAATGAAAATTTTAGTTGACGACTTATTATTGCTCACTCGTCGAGATAGCTTTTGTCAATTAGAAAATTATATTCTTTTTCCCTTAGATGAATTGTTAGAAGACGTCGTCACTTGGATGGAAATGATTGCCGAAAAAAAAGGCGTGACCCTAAAAAGCGATCTTGTTAATAACCTCTATGTTAAGGGAGATCCCGAACTTCTCAAACGCGCCTTTATTAATTTGTTGGATAACGCCATTAAATATACCAACCCGCCGGGGGAAATTGTCTTGAGTTTAACCGCGGCGCCTAAATTTGCTCAAGTCACGATCCAGGACGATGGCATTGGTATCGCGCCCGAGCAACTCCCCTACATTTTTGACCGTTTCTGGCAAGCTTGCGCGGTTCGCTCTCCTCAACAAGGCGGCAGTGGTTTAGGGCTATCCATCGTCAAAAGCATCATTCAAACCCATCGGGGGCAAATTGACGCGACCAGCCAGTTAGGAAAGGGGGCTACGTTTAAGGTGAAACTTCCTTTAGTGAGTTAGAGCGATAACTCTTTCCTTAAAGGTAGGCGTATTGAAGAGCGTCCTCATTTTTCTCTACTCTTCCCTCGGCGGCGCCGGGTCGTAACCGCCGGGAGAGAGGGGATGGCAACGCAAAACGCGCTTCAGGGCCAGCAAGCTTCCCCGCCAAGCGCCGTGGATTTCAATGGCGTCCAGGGCGTACTGAGAGCAGGTGGGATAAAAACGACAGGCCGGAGGGAAGAGGGGCGACAGCCAGCGCCGATAGCCCCTAATGAGGATTTGCAACAACCGCTTCACCGCTGGTTACTCGTCTCCGCCGCCGATAGCGATGCCGGTGTGATAAATTTCGGCGTTTTTAAGGCTAATCCCCTCTAAACTGGCGCCGCTGACCTCCACGTCGTAAAGTTTGGCGTAGGCGAAATCCGCCCGGCGTAAGTTGGCGTTGTTCAGGCTCGCGTTAGTCACTAGCGCCCCCTGTAGTCGGGCTTGCTCTAAATTAGCTCCGGTTAAATCCGCGCCTTCTAAATTCGCTTCCGTCAAGTCGGCGCCCCTCAAGTCCGCCTGCCGTAGATCGGCCCCAATCAGATGGGCCCCTTTCAGATCCGCTCCCCGCAGGTCGCAAGCCATACAAGCGTTTGCTTCTAGCAACTGCCGAACCTGGTCGAGATTTTCTCCCCGAGCGGGGTTGATCATCAGTAACGGCGCTGTCGCTAATAGAAACGGCGCTAGCCAATTCAAAGTCCGTCCCATATTCCACCTCCCAAAACAATGTTGAGACTTGCTTAATTTCAGTCTAACGGGAAAATGGAGGATCTGTCCTCGGCGCCCTAACGGATAGGAGAATTGGGAATTTCCCTCATTTTCTCAATATCTATGACGACTATTACCGTCACACAGTTCCTAGGGTCGTCGGCGCTTTCGGCTCAAAACTCGATCATCTGCAACCGATTTTGCAACATTTGGGGAAATTGAGCGTAGTAGCGTTGATTGAGGGGAGAGGGATGGGGCAAGGGCATGAGATTAACGGAGCGCCGCTGGAGTTTGCCCTGGGCGTCGATAGCGGTCAAGGTTACGGTTAACTGCTCGGCAAAGCGGTCTTTACCTTTAAAAAATTTTTCCACCTCCCCCTTGGCGCCGTAGGGGCTAAACCATTGAAAGGCTTCCGTGCCCAGGGTGATAATTTGTCCGCCTTGCCAATGGCAGACTAAAAGTTGCTCGATGAAGGGGCGAAAGCGGTCTTTAACCTCGACGCTGTAGGCCTTATTTCCCGGCGGTTTATAGGGCACCGTATTGGTTAACAACAGGCGCTGGCAGACCTCGGCCAATTCCTCCCGGTTCCGGGCCTTGCGGCCCCGCCAAGCTTGAAAAAAGCCTTCCCGCACTAAAGTTCCGGCGGCGCCGATGAGGGGTTGCCCGGCGCGGACTTCATCCCGTCCCAAATCCCGTCCAAAGAAACACAACCGCCCCTGGAGGTTGCCGGCGCAAAGGATGGGTTGGAGGGGGTCTTTATCGGCGGCCTGATAGACTTCAAGATCCAAGGGAAAGGGCTGGCGCCGGGCTTCTTGGTAAACCCGTTGACGGAGGTCGCTCAATTCGGTCGTGGACATGGGGCATTATCTCGGCAGGGGAACCACCGGCGCCGGAGCCTGGGGGAAATTAAGCGGCGCAACGGGGGCCGGCGCTTGGGGCGGCGCGGGAACCGGCGCTTTGGGAGGAGTCGGTAAATTGCGGGCGGAACTGAGGACGTCCCGGACGACTAATCTTTGTTCGGCGCTGTAGCCGGAAAACGTCCGAATTGCAGTCAATTCCACCTCGACTCCGAGACCGGGGCGCAGATGCTCCGGGGCGATGGGCAGTTGTCCGAGGTTAATCACAAATTGGTTGCCCCGTAGATTCACCAAGTCCTGGGGCACGTCCCCGTCAAAGCGGGTCGTATAATCCGTGGGGGGTCGAAAGCGGGGGTCGGCTTGGGTGGTGCGGTATTTGAGTTTAAACTGGGTTTTCACTAGGTTAGACTGCCCCGCTTGATCCGTCACAAAGAGTTTTAAATTGGTTTCATTGCCCGTCAGAACCAAATTGCCCAACTGAGTGGCGTCCCCGGCGTTGAGGGCGTTATAGACCACAAACTCCGTTACCTGGTCGCGTTTCTGGGTGGCGCCTTCTAGCCAGAGGTTATCGGGAAAGGTGGCTTGAATTTCCTGGCGGTCGTCCAGCCCTAGGGTCACGGTACGTTCGGCGAAGGACCGGAAGGGCTGGGGCGCGTTCCAGATCAGGAGAAAAGACCGCTCGATGCGCTCCGCTAGGATTAAATACTCGTCGGCGATGACGGAACCCGGCGCTAATAGCGCCGTCGCGCCCTGGCGGGTTTCCCAGCGGTTTTTGGAGAGGGTGAAACCGTTATCCTTCAAAGTGGTCAGGGTAACGGTGGCGGTGGGCCGGTCCGATTCCAGGGGCTTATTAAGATTCAATACCGTCAGGCGTCCCGGTAACCCGTCCCGTCCCGCTAAGCCGTTATTGCCATTGACCCCGTTCCGGCCGTTCGCGCAACGAAATTCCTGGGTCGTACACCGATAATCGGGACTGCCGGGGCTACCATTACAGGTTTCCACTGTCCAGTAGGGTTGGGTACAGAGACACCCCTGACTGCCCTGGCCGCCGGCGCCGGGTTGGCCGCCTTTCCCCCCCGGCGCGGTGACAAAAATTTGCCGTAAATTTTCCAAATTAGCGGCGTAAATCGTCACGGAGCCGCCATTGCCGCCGTCGCCGCCGTTGCCGCCATTGCCGCCGTTGCCGCCGTCCGCAGCCTGAAGATTTTGCCGGGCCTCTAGGGGTTGATTGCCGCAGTCCGGCGGCGTCCCTTCGGCGCCGTTTTCTCCCCGGGAGCCGTCTTTGCCCGCCAGATTTAAGGTTAAGGGGGATCCGTCGGCGAAGAGGGTCAGGTTGTCGGCGTTACTGCCGGGTTGGCCGTTAGCGCCGACGGCGCCGGTTTGTCCCTGGGCGCCGTAGGGCTGGAGTTGGAGTCCTTGGGCGAGAATTAGACAATCTTCCCGGAAGACGGGCCGGGCCGGGGTCGGGACAGCGAATAACAAGCCGCTCGTCATCGCCAAAAACCCTATCCAGGGGCGACAAAAGGTCATAGGTTCAAGGGGGAGACAATCTGAGAACTAGACCCGCTGGCTTCAGCTTTTGTTTCGCCCAGGGGTCAGGGGATTTTTTAGGAAAACTTGACTTTGCAGATGTCCCCCCCAGGCTTACACTTGTCTGGAGAACTGTACAAGGCAGTGGCGAGGTCTGTTTGTGAAACGAGTTTTAGCGATCATTCTCGGCGGCGGCGCCGGCACCCGACTGTATCCCCTCACGAAAGTCCGGGCCAAACCCGCGGTTCCCCTGGCCGGGAAATACCGCCTCATTGATATTCCCGTCAGCAACTGCATCAACTCCGAGATTGTCAAGATCTACGTCCTGACCCAGTTTAATTCCGCCTCCCTTAATCGCCACCTGGCCCGCACCTACAATTTTTCCGCCTTCCAGGAAGGTTTTGTGGAAGTCCTAGCGGCTCAGCAAACTGCCGATAATCCCCAGTGGTTTCAGGGCACCGCCGACGCCGTGCGTCAATACCTCTGGCTCTTCCAAGACTGGGACGTGGACGAGTATTTAATTCTTTCCGGCGACCATCTCTATCGGATGGACTACAGCCAGTTTGTGCGGCGCCACCGGGAAACCAACGCCGACATTACCCTTTCCGTGGTGCCGGTGGACGAGAAAAAAGCGCCGGAACTGGGCTTAATGAAAATTGACGGCGCCGGACGGGTGGTGGATTTTTCCGAAAAACCCAAGGGAGAGGCGCTGAAACAGATGCAGGTGGACACGACGATTCTGGGACTGACGCCGGAGAAAGCCAAACTTAATCCCTACATCGCCTCCATGGGGATCTATGTTTTCAAAAAACAAGTGTTGGCAGATCTCCTCGCCACCCACGGTAGCGCCACGGATTTTGGCAAAGAAATTATTCCCGCCTCCGCCAGTTCCCTCAATCTGCAAGCCTATCTGTTTGACGACTATTGGGAAGATATTGGAACGATTGAAGCCTTCTACGACGCCAACCTGGCGCTGACCCGACAACCCCAGCCCCCCTTTAGTTTTTACGACGAGAAAGCGCCGATCTACACCCGCGGGCGCTATCTTCCCCCCTCTAAACTCTGGAACTGCTCTATCACGGAATCCATGGTGGGAGAAGGCTGTATTTTAAAAGATTGCCGTATCCATCACTCTGTTCTCGGTATTCGTTCCCGAGTCGAGTCCGGCGCTACGGTGGAAGACACCCTGGTGATGGGGTCGGATTTCTACGAATCTCTGCCGGAGCGGGAAGCGAGCCTAGAGCAGGGGCAAATTCCCATCGGGATCGGCGCCGGTAGCACCATCCGCCGGGCCATTATTGATAAAAACGCCCGCATTGGCAAAAATGTGATGATTATCAATAAAGAAAACATCGAAGAAGCCAACCGGGAGGAGTTGGGTTTCTATATCCGTAGCGGCATCGTGGTGGTGATTAAGAATCGCGCGATCCCCGACGGCACGGTGATTTAGAGTCAGATATCAGATGACAGATGACAGATATCAGTTATCAGTTAAGCCCTCCGGTTCCCCTCCTTGGAGGGGTTAGGGGTGGGTTCGCTCTTTGTGGGAGCCAATCTCTAATCTTTCCAGCGCCGATTAATCAGGAAAACCTATCCTTAGTTGGGATTTGTATGGGTTAAATCAGTTAAGATCAGGGTGTTTTTTTATTTTCTCCTCTGGTCAACTCTGTGCAACTCATTGATCCGCCTAATTTAACGCCGGAAAAAAAAGAGCTTCCCTTTACTCTCCAAGACCTCAAAGCCGCTATTCCCTCAGAATGTTTTGAACCCTCCGTCTGGCGCTCCCTCTCTTATTTCTTTCTCGATATTGGGTTAATCGCGGCGCTGTACGCCCTAGCGGCTTATTTAGATTCTTGGTATTTTTATCCCTTCTTTTGGCTAGCTCAGGGCACTCTGTTTTGGTCTTTATTTGTGGTGGGTCACGATTGCGGCCACGGTTCTTTTTCTAAATCTAAAACTCTCAATAACATTATCGGGCACCTGTCTCATATTCCCATTCTAGTGCCTTACCACGGTTGGCGCATCAGTCACCGCACCCACCACGCCAACACCGGCAACATCGACACCGATGAAAGTTGGTATCCGGTGACGGAGAGTAAGTACAATGAGATGACCTGGTATGAAAAACTCTTCCGTTTTTATCTGCCCCTGTTAGCTTATCCCCTCTATTTATTTAAACGCTCCCCCAACCGGGAAGGCTCGCACTTTTTACCCAGTAGCGCCCTCTTTCGGCCTTCGGAAAAATGGGATATTATCACCAGTTCCACTCTCTGGTTAAGCATGGTGGTTTTTCTCGGCGTTTTAGGCTATCAATTCGGCTTTGTCTTTCTGCTCAAGTTTTATTTGGTTCCCTACGTTATCTTTGTCATGTGGCTGGATTTAGTCACCTTCCTGCACCACACCGACCCGGAAATTCCCTGGTATTTTGACGAAGATTGGTATTTCCTCAAAGGGGCGCTGTCCACCATTGACCGGGATTACGGCTTTATTAACCCGATTCACCACGATATCGGCACCCATGTAGCTCACCATATTTTTCTGAATATGCCCCACTACCATCTGAAGAAAGCCACGGAAGCAATTAAACCAATTCTAGGCGAGTATTACCGCTCTTCCAACGAACCAATTTGGAAAAGTTTCTTTAAGTCCTACTGGGCTTGTCACTTTGTCCCCAATCAGGGTAATCCGGTTTATTATCAATCCCCTAAAAACTGATAGCGCCGGTCTAAATGGGGGTGAACACAATCAAAGGATTATCCCCCCAACCCCCCTTGCCAAGGGGGGCTTTAACTGGAAGTTATTTGCGCTCTATCTTAAATGACAACAACCTTTGAGACCTTAATCAACTCAACAACAGAAGAGCAATTTTTGCAGATCTTTCAAGATTCTTTTTCCCAGCAAAATCAGACTTTTTCTGAAACACATCGAACAATTTTAACCGCTTGCTATAGAAATCCGGGACTATCTCCGAGTCCCAGAAAAATCAAAGGTAGTTCTCCTGAATTTTTAGCGAGAGCTTGGCTTAAAAAATATAGTGAAGGTTTTGAAAGTAGAATATCCAAACGAATCTCTAAATTGCCTAGCACTGTAGCCGATCCGATGATCGATGTAATTATCAAAACGAGATTCCCGACATTAACGATTCAACATCTTGAGCACATTAAGCACGCTCACCGCCTTTCCATGTCGGCAGAAAATATTTTAGGCTTACTTCTTGAAGAATTTTTAGCAACCGAATTAGCTGATTATGGTTGGCATTGCTGTTGGGGAGAAGTTATCCGCTATGTTGACTTTTGTAATGTTGACGGATCCCTATTACAAGTGAAAAATAGAAGTAATTCTGAAAATAGCGCATCATCTAGTGTTAGGCTAAATACGCCTATTGAGAAATGGCATCGAGTAGATGCCAGTAAAGGAACTTATAATTGGCATTACTTCAATGAGAAGTATGCTACAGATAAATTTTCCGAAAAAAATTTCATTATCTTTGTCCAGAGCGTCTTAACACAAAATCCTGATGCCCTAGCTGTAGAAGAAAATAATCCTTGGCGAGCTTTATCTTCATCATCTGACCAGGTCTAAAGATAACTGCTGACTGGCGGACTTATCCAAATGACCTTCAATGTCATTTAGCCAACTGACATCATCCGTTTTGTGATAACGAGAATAAGGGAAATCGGGGTAAAGTAACGGCGGTTCTCCCTTTAAATGCCCAATTAACATTCTGGCAATAGCGCGACCCAAAGAACAAGGAACCGCATTGCCCACTTGCCGATATTGATCCAGCAAAGACCCTGCGATGATCCAATCGTCAGGAAACTCTTGAATCCGTTTATATTCCTCAATACTTAGGGGTCTATCCTCTTCAGGATGAGCCAAATCCGTGGCGGGCATGGCCGGGTGAGTCACTAAAGTCGGCGCCGGTTTATCCCAAGCCAAGCGCCGATAAAAGCCCGTTTTTCCCCCTCCCGCATGATAGGAAGCGCCGAGCGCCGCCGGTTGGAGTTCCGCGGGTAAATCTCGCCAATATTGTCCCGGCTTGAGTAACCGATAATACTGAAGACGTTTTTCAGGAAACTTGACAAAATGATGATTATTTTTGGGCAGATCCGCTATAACCTCTCGTAGCGTCCGCCACTGGGGCAATCCGTATAACCCGTGTTCCGAATGGGTCGGCGTTAAGTAAGGAAGCTTTTGTCCGTCTCGACTACAGGCCATCACAATCCGTTCTCGTTGTTGCGGCGCTCCAAAATTGGCGGCGTTATACAAATTAAACGCAACACTATAGCCCGCCGTCTTTAATCGCTTCGTAATAAATAACAACGCGCCGCCCCTTTTTTCCTCGACCGATAAAGGTGGATAATCCTTACCCCTCATCTCATGGGGACGATGGTTTAACGGCGCCGACAACAAACCCCGCACATTTTCAATGACCGCAAATTTTGGTTTAAGTTCAAGAATTAAATCGATAAAGGTTAAAAAAACATTACCCCGCTCATCATTAAACCCTTGACGTTTACCGGCGCTACTAAACGCCTGACAAGGCGGACCGCCTACTATCGCGTCAATCTCATCCTCGGCGCTTAATCCCGCCTGCGCTCGAATTTCCGGCGCTGAATAATCCCGAATATCTCCAATTAACGCCAAATCCGGGCGATTTAACTCAATCGTTTTCCGAGCGGCCCGATCCGTTTCACAGGCTAACAGGAGATGAATACCTTCTTTTTCCAACCCCAGATCCAGTCCCAGGCAACCGGAAAAAAAGCTCAAAGCCTTAAGTTCTGGTTTCTCCCAGGAGCGGCGCCGGTGATCCCCGACCGCAAAGGAATCATCTTCCCCCTTAAGGCGATAATTCAAGGCTGATTCAGCCGCGACCAGCCAACGCCCTCCCAATCTTTCGGCGCTAATTTTTCCCCCTTGGAGCAAGCGCCGGACGTACTGCTCTGAACACTGGAGAATCTCGGCGGTTTCTTGAACGGAAAGATAAGGGGCGGCCATGATTTCGGAAACGAAACTTATTTCAGGTACCCATCTTATGCCCTAATTGGGATTTTCACAAGTCTTTATTCGAACCGAGACGCTAGACTAACAAAGTATCTGGGCTGACGCCAACTAAAAAACACAGCCGGCGCCGGAAAAAGTTAAGCTAATTTCTAAGGTCGGCGCTTTAGGAATTTAACGCTTGGATCTCCGCCAAAGAAAGCCCCGTGACTTGGGCAATCAGCGCCTCATTTAATCCCGATTGCAACATCCGGCGAGCGATAGCCATTTTTTCTTTCTGCTCGCCTTTCTTAAGACCGCGCTCCTCGCCTTCTTGGAGAATTTCTTGATAGATAACAGATTCCTTCATGAGTTCGCTCCTTAGTAATCGTTGAATAACCTCCCGCTCCAATACTAACCCAGAAATCACGGCGCTGGCCGCGGTGAGTTCGCTTTGTAAGTTCGGCTCTGGTAACTTGTCTAATTCTTGGACCACGGCGCCGAGGGTGTCTATCGGATCTTCGGCGCGAGTGAGAACCGCTAGGGGCAACAGTCCGGGCGTATTGAGAAAAATATCCGGCTCCTGCTCCCAGAGGCGAATCACCTCAAAAACATGACTTAGATGCGGCGTTGCAAAAAGGGTTTCCCGTACTAGAAGGGATGCGCTGGGAACCAGGTAAATGACAAACTGTCGGATCTGATGGCGGGGAAATTTTCGGTACAGCCGCAGGTAATAGTCCGCCATGCGAAAGGGAATCCGTTTCTGGGGACGGGTCTGAAACTCAAGATGGAGAATAACCCGACTGGATTGCAAGAAAATCACAGAATCCGCTCGAATCGGAGTTAAAAAGAGTTCCGAGGGTTCCAGTTTAGTCAGCGGTAAAGGTTCTCCCAAAAGCCAGCGAGCAAAATCGGCGGGGAAGGTTTCCGCTAGAAATTTACAGGTATTATCAAACATAGAGAAAGGATAGCGCAGAGGATAGCTCTTTTCTAGCCATCTTTGATGTTATCCCCAAACGGCGCGGGTCATGGTTCACCTTTATTCTTAAAATCTTAGACTTAACGTATGTCAAACCTCAGAGATATTCCTCCTCAAATACACCCTCCTCGCTTGACCCAATTTTGTCAAGATAACCAAATTAGTCAACTCTCCGTCTTTGGCTCCATCCTACGGGACGACTTTACAAACGAAAGCCACATTGATTTGTTAGTAAAATTTGAACTCGGCGCTAAAATCAGCGTCTTCAAATTAATTCAACTTGAAAACGAACTCCAAGAATTTCTTCAGCGCAATGTCGATCTCGTTCCTCAAAAAGCGATTGAAAACAGTCAAAATTGGATTCGTCGCTCTAATATTTTAGACGGCGCTGAGGTTATTTATGTCCAGTGATCAGGAAATCATGTTGGATCTGTACAATTCTCTACAGAAAATCCTAATGTTTATTCGAAAACGGAATAGGGTAGTCCATGAATATAAAAGAGTTGGCTCTGATATTATTTGGGAGACTATTCAAAGCGATATCACCCTAGTCCTGAATATTATCGATTTTTTATCAGGCGAATAAGAACCCCAGCCGGCGCCTGCCACCCTTATCCCCCCTAGCCCCCACTTCGACATACTTCAGCAAGCTCAGTAATCAAGTTCAGTACGGCGCTTTACAAAGGCGGATTGTCCCACTGAGCTTGCCGTATCCGAAAGTTCTTAAGAAGCGCGCTCCGCTTCCATTTCTAGCAAATACAGGAACCAACTGACCGCCGTGGCCCGCCGGGTATGGTTGGGGGTAAATTCCCCGATTTTATAGCCCCCAAATCCTAGTTTCTCCTTCAACAACTGCTTATAGGGCGCCGGAATGGAGCGGGTCAATTTCACCATCGGCGGACGGTTCTCCAAAAAATCCGGCGGTTCTGGGTACTCCCCTCGCCAACTTTCCTCGACGGCGCCGCAGTCCCAGGTTTGACTCTCGGGATCAAAGCGATAGCCTAGGGATTCGGCGAGAAGTTGGTTAACGGTGTCGTCGCTGACTTCTTGGCGGAGAATCCCCCATAGAGTGTCTTCAGTTAAGGGCGGTAGGAGCTTCATGGGTTAGGCGGTTACTGAAAATTGTAGTTTACCAACTAATCATTAGCGCCGTTAAGATAGACTATCAAGATCTTCGACACTTAATCCGGTTATACTGACTACCTCTGAAACAGATAATCCTCTTTCAAGTAGTCTTTGAGCGACTTCTAGCTTGCCTTCTCGCTTACCTTCCCGCTTGCCTTCCCGCTTGCCTTCCAACCGGCCTTCTCGCTTGCCTTTCAGAAGACCTCTTTGTTCTCCTTCCTGCAGGATTTCCTGATAAATGGCGGATTCTTTCATGATGTCGCTCCGTAAGATAGTTTTAATTAATTCTGGCTTAACCAACAGTCCCCCAAAGACGGCGGAAGCGGTGGTTAAGTCGGCTTTCGCGCTTCTGTCCTCTATTGTATCCAGAGCTAGGGCGACTTCCCGCAACCGTTCCGTCGGATTCTGGCTTTGGGTCAAGACGGCTAGGGGCAAGAGTCCCGGACTGCTCAAAAACGGCGCCGGCGCTTCTTCCCACAGCCGAATGACGCGATAGCGGTGGCGGGTTTCCCCCAGTTGAAAAGTATCCTGGTAAACCAAGGGAGAGCCGGTTTTCTTCAGGTAAACGACCACTTGGCGCATGGTCTTGTTGGGAAAGCGCCGATGCACCCGGACTCGATAGTCCAGCATCCGAAAACCCATGGTTTCATCGGGTTCGGTCTGAAATTCAAGGTGGAGGACGAGATCGTCGGATTGTTCCAAAATCAGGGAGTCGGCCCGAATGGGTTCTAAGGAGAGTTCTTTAGGGCTGAGGGTCGTCAGCGCAACGGATTTGCCGAGAAGCCAAGCGGCGTAATCTTCGGAAAAGGTTTCCGCAAGGTGTTTACAGACGTTGTCAAACATCCCAGAATTCTATAGCGGTAGGCCGTCAAGTGAGATACGGGCTTCACTTCGACAAGCTCAGTGTGGCACGGCTACGCTCAGCCCTCGCGCCCTGAGCGTAGCCGAAGGGCAACCCTAGAT
>WGLZ01000005.1 GCA_016471375.1 Cyanobacteria bacterium RI_101 | reverse complement strand
GATTTTTAACTTGTGCTTTTTGCCAACTGATATCCGCCTCTTTAAGGATTTCGTAATAGCTTGTTAATGATTTGAATTCCACACCAAATTTCTCTGCTAGGTAACACTCTAGCTCCGACACGCTCCAATATTCCTGCTCGTTTAACCACTGAAACGTTTGTTGCTTTTGTTCATCGCTTAAATAACTTTTTGATCCCTGATATCCTAGCTTGAGCGCTTCCACCCCTCCTTGCTCAAACAGGTTTTTCCACTT
Source organism: Cyanobacteria bacterium RI_101 (assembly GCA_016471375.1). Taxonomy (GTDB): domain Bacteria; phylum Cyanobacteriota; class Cyanobacteriia; order Cyanobacteriales; family Microcystaceae; genus Synechocystis. The sequence goes on along the minus strand of WGLZ01000005.1, from coordinate 46,951 downwards.
ACTCACAAAAGATATAGAAACGTTGAGTAAGCTAGCAATTGCCCTGTAAGCCCATCCTAAAAAAGTAAGCTTAACAGCAAGAGCCCTTCTTAATTCCCTTGAATCCGTACTAGCCACCATCCACTTGTCTAGCTCTTGGATAATCTCATTTAAACTTTTTTCGCTAATCATGATAATACACTCCTGCAACTTCTCTCACTTCCCATTATACACCATGCTCTGAATGCACGACTCATCTGTAAATGCTATATAGCAGGGCTTGGGGGTATTGCAGCACCTCCTATCGGACTGCTAGTTTATTCCAGTAAAAGATGGCCTGAGTACGAGCAGTATATGTCAGAGCAATATAAAGCAACTAAAAAACAGCTTCGACAAAACCCCAATAGTGCTCAGGCTAGGGAAGCTATGCTCCAAGCTGGTAGAGCTTATTACTCTTGTATGAGAGAACAAGGAGTGCCAACTATTTACGATGAGCAAGCAATTAACAATGATATGAAAGCGATACTTGGGACGTAGGGATCAGTTATCGGTAAGGACAGCTACCGTCTAGACCTTGCCAGTTAGGAGCATCAGCCGAATTTCTAACTTCGCTGGGTTAAAATATTTAGATGTATACGCAAAAGACCTATGACGCTAACCCTTGACCTGGCACCAGAGTTAGAGCAATATCTTTTACAGCAAGCCAATCAAAGCGGGCTTTCGGTAGAGGCATTGGCATTGCAACTTTTAGTAAGCTCTATTTTATTGAAGCAAAAGCAAACTGAAGCGGTTAACTTACTCCAGTCTTGGATTGATGACGGGGATGTGGAGGAACAGCAAGAAACAGGTCAGTATTTGATTCATGCCTTAGATGATGATCGATTATCCGAGCGCAAGTTGTTTCCACTTGAGATGAAGGGTGTAACTTGGTGAGCCGAGTCATCATTTTAGATACTGGTCCGCTTGGTCTAGTCACGAATCCGAGATTATCTGCTGAGAGTGTCGCTTGTGCCCAATGGCTCCAGACTCACGTTACAGCAGGGAGTCGTGTCATTATTCCAGAAATTGCAGATTACGAGGTTCGACGTGAGTTATTACGAGCAAACAAGACAAAGGGTATTGCTCGTCTAGATGATTTAGCCAAGTTTCTTGAGTATTTACCAATTAAAACGGCTGCGATGCGTCAAGCGGCGCAGCTTTGGGCACAAGCCCGTCAGCAAGGACAACCAACAGCAGGTGACAAAACGATTGACGGGGATATGATTTTAGTGGCTCAAGCAATGACTCTTGGAGTTCCAGATGTTGTCATTGCGACAACCAATATGGGGCATTTGTCGAGGTTTATGGCAGCCGAGTTGTGGCAAAATATTACTCCAAGTTGATCGCCACCTAACACTGCGTTGGCGCAGATGGTGCGGAGATATCAGTGGGTGTTCGAGGCTATCTGCCGCCGCACAACTTCACCGTTAGACCTCAATCTCGCTAATAGGGTCAGAGTTGTAACTTTTCAGCTAGCGCCCTCTAGGGCGCCCTCCATTTTTGAATTAGCGACCAATTCTTAGCGCCGCCAACGGGTTTGACCATCCGGCTGGTCGATGAGGATAATACCCTGCTCTTTAAGCAAGTCCCGAATCCGGTCGCTTTCCGCGAAGTTTTTCTGTTGACGGGCTTCGACCCTCTGCTGAACCAGCGCCGCAATGGCTTCATCCCCCAGTTCTGGGGACTCCTCCACCGGCGCCGGCGCTTCTAGGCCGAGGATTTGGGCTAAGCTCGTTAAGGTTCGCCAGTCCTGTTCTAATTGAGCCGGGTCGGCGTCAATCTTGCCTTGATGAACCAGTAAATTGCCCTGGCGCCGCAGTTCCTTGGCCAACTCGAATAAAACCGCTAAACCGCCGGCAAAATTAAAGTCGTCGTCCACGGCCTCCCGGAAGGCCCGAGTCTGGGCGTTAGCTTCCGGCCCGAGGGGTTCCTTCAGTTCCAAATCCCAGCCCCACTGTCGCCCGTGGAGTAAGCCAAAACTTAAGCCTTCCGCTAGGGTCTGCCAGCCGTTGGTCGCAGATTGGAGCGCCTCCGGGGCAAAGTCCAGGGGTTTGCGGTAATGCCCTTGCAGAACCAGGAGGCGGACGGCCATGGCATCGACCGCGGGCAGTAAGTCCCGGATGGTGGTGAAATTGCCCAAAGACTTCGACATTTTTTCCCCCCCCACCTTGACCATGCCGTTGTGGAGCCAGTAGCGGGCCAGGGGACGCCCCGTGGCGGCCTCGGACTGGGCGATTTCGTTTTCATGGTGGGGAAAAATCAGGTCGCTACCGCCGACGTGTAGATCTATAGTTTCGCCTAAATACTCCTTGACCATGGCGGAACATTCGATATGCCAACCGGGGCGCCCCGGGCCCCAGGGCGACTCCCAGGACGGCTCTCCGACTTTGGCGCTTTTCCAGAGGGCAAAATCAAAAGGGTCTTGTTTTTTCGCCTGCTCCGGGTCGCTCTGCTCCACCCGACCGCTAGCGCCGGCTTGGAGGTCTTCTAAGCGGCGCCCGGAGAGTTTGCCGTACTCGGGAAATTGATGAACGTCGTAGTAAACGTCGCCTTCAGAAGCGTAGGCGTAGCCCCCGGCTTCCAACTGGGCGATCAGGCGCCGGATACCGTCCAGGCTATGGGTGGCCCGGGGATAAAAATCCGCTTTTTCCACCTTCAGCGCCGCCATGTCCTCAAAATAGGCGGCGATAAACCGCTCCGCCACCGCTTCCATGGAGGTTCCTTCCGTCCGGGCCCGGTTGAGAATCTTGTCGTCAATATCGGTGAAATTCTGGACGTAGGTCACCTGGTAGCCCAACCAACGGAGATAGCGCCGCGCCAGATCCCAGGTGATACAAGTCCGGGCGTGGCCCAGATGGCAATAGTCGTAGGCCGTAATGCCGCAACAATACATCTTCACGCGCCCCGGTTGCAGGGGTTGAAAGACTTCCGATCGACGGGTCAGGGTATTGTAAACAACAAGGGTCATGGCGTTCGGCGCCGGAGAAGTCCGGCTTAACAGGTCTTGATCCACAATATTACGGTATGGGGAAAGCCGTTTTCCCAGAACGGCGCGTCTAAGCCCCTTGCCACTCTCTTAATCCCAGTCCGCCTTCATGTCCCCAGCCCCCATTGCCCCCGCCGAGTACCGCCAGCGCCGAGAAACCTTAATGGCCCGTTTGGGTCAAGGCTCCGCCATCTTTCAAAGCGCCCCTACGGCGGTGATGCACAACGACGTGGAATACGTTTTCCGTCAGGATAGCGATTTTTATTACCTCACCGGCTTTAACGAGCCGGAGGCCGTGGCGGTCTTAGCGCCGTGGCATGAGGAGCACCGCTTTATCCTCTTCGTCCAACCCAAGGATCTGGAAAAGGAAACCTGGACCGGTTTTCGCTACGGGGTGGAGGGCGTGACGGAGCATTTCGGCGCCGATATCGCCTACTCCATTACGGAACTGGAGGAAAAACTGCCCCAGTATCTCGCCAAAGCCGACCGTATTTACTATCACCTTGGACGAGATCACCACTTTAACGACACCGTGATCCGCCACTGGCAAAAACTAATGGCCGCCTATCCCCGACAGGGAACCGGCCCCAGGGCGCTGGAAAACCCCCACCATCTGCTCCATCCCCTGCGCCAGGTGAAAAGCGCCGCCGAATTGTCCCTAGTGCGGGAGGCTTGCCGGATCAGCTCCGAAGCCCACAACCGGGCCCGGAGTTTCGCCCGGCCGGGTCTCTACGAATATCAAATCCAGGCGGAAATCGAACATACTTTTCGGCTTCAGGGGGGCATGGGGCCCGCCTACCCCTCCATTGTGGCCGCGGGGAGCAACGCCTGCGTTCTCCATTACGTCAACAATAATACCCAACTACAAGCCGGGGACTTGCTCCTGATCGACGCCGGTTGCGCCTACGACTACTACAACGGCGACATTACCCGCGCCTTTCCCGTGGGGGGGCGCTTTACCCCGGAGCAAAAAATTATCTACGAACTGGCGCTGGAAGCTCAAAAACAGGCCATCGCCGAGGTGAAACCCGGCAATCCCTACAACCAATTCCACGACCGGGCCGTCCGGGTGATTGTGGAGGGTCTGCTAGACCTGGGACTGCTGGCGGGGGACCCGGAGGAAATCATTAAAGAGGAGAAATACAAGCCCTTCTACATGCACCGCACCGGCCATTGGCTGGGCCTAGACGTCCACGACGCCGGCGCTTATAAAGTGGATGAAGAAACTTGGCAAACCCTACAACCCGGCAACGTGCTGACGGTGGAACCCGGCATTTACATCTCCCCGGACATTAAACCCGCGGAGGGGCAACCGGAAGTTCCCACCCAATGGCGGGGCGTCGGCGTCCGCATCGAGGATGACGTGCTGGTGACGGAAACGGGAAACGAAGTCCTGACGGCGGGGGTGCCCAAGGAAGTCGCGGATCTGGAGTCTTTGTAACAATTGTTTAACAAAACGCCCCCCAGGCTCAAAGGGTTGGCTTTCATGCTATAAGGTTTTACGAAAGACATCTTTTAACAGGACTTAATCGTTACCGCGTCAGGGGTCGCCGGGTTGCGCTCTCGCAACTTCACTCCCTGGTTTGCGCCCAAAACTTAGTCTTTTGTCACCCAAGGAAACAATTCTTATGAAATCCCTGTTAGCATTCCTGCTGGCCCTGACTCTCTGGTTCCCCTTCGCCGCCCAGGCTTCCGCCGAGGACTTCGCCAATCTTACCCCCTGTAGCGAATCTCCCGCTTTCCAAGCCAAAGCCAAAAATTTCCTCAACACCACCAACGACCCCAACTCCGGGCAAATCCGGGCCGAGCGGTACTCCGCGGCGCTCTGCGGCCCGGAAGGCTACCCCCACCTGATCGTGGACGGTCGCTTTAGCCACGCGGGCGACTTCCTCATTCCCAGCATTCTCTTCCTCTATATCGCCGGCTGGATTGGCTGGGTGGGTCGAGCCTACCTGATTGCCGTCCGCAAAACCAAAGACGCGGAAATGCAGGAAATCATTATTAATGTGCCCCTGGCCATCAGCAAAATGCTGGGCGGTTTCCTCTGGCCCCTGGCGGCGGTGGGCGAATTTACCTCCGGCAAACTGGTGATGAAGGATTCCGAAGTCCCCACCTCTCCCCGCTAACCCCGCTCTCGTTTCGTTTTTTGTCCTGACTATCTGGAGACTTTAATGTTATGGAAGGTTTGACTAAGTTTTTATCCACCGCCCCGGTTTTAATCATGGCTCTGCTCACCTTTACCGCCGGGATCTTGATCGAGTTCAATCGCTTTTACCCTGACCTCCTCTTCCATCCCTAGGCGGAATCTGTCAGTATAGAGCCTTGAGTAACTGTAAAGTGAGTGTTTAGTGCGCCCCAGTCTGTCTGGGGTCTTTTTTTGGCCATGGAAACCCCTCTGGTCTGGCTCGGCGCCGTTCTCCTCGACCGCTGGCTCGGCGATCCCCCCGCCTGGCTCCATCCGGTGCAGGTCATGGGTTGGTTGATCGACGTCCTGACTCAAGCAGGGTTAAAGGGCTTCCAACCCGGCTGGCCCCGGAAACTGGGCGGCGCGCTCCTGGCCCTGACCGTCATCGGCGCCAGCGCCCTGGGAGCGGGATTAACCGTGACCCTCGCCCGAAATATTAACCCTTATTTCGGTTTAACCCTAGAAATCATCGGGCTGGCCAGTTGCCTAGCGGGGCAAAGTTTAGCCGCCGCGGTTCAAGCAGTTTTAGACGCTGTAAACCAAGGGGATTTACCCTTAGCGCGCCGGCGCCTAGCCTATTTTGTCGGCCGAGACACCGAATCTTTAAACGAAACCGACATTCTCCGGGCGGCGCTGGAGAGTTTGGCGGAAAATACCGTGGACGGCGTCACAGCGCCGTTTTTCTACGCCCTCCTCGGTAGTTTCCTTCCCGGCGTCGGCCCCTTGCCCCTAGCCTTCGCCTACAAAGCCGCCAGCACCCTAGACTCCATGGTGGGCTACCGGCGGGAACCCTACGCCGATTGGGGCTGGTTCAGCGCCCGTTTAGAGGATGGGTTAACGTGGCTTCCCTGTCGGTTAACGGTGTTAATCCTCGCCCTTATTTCCCGGCGCCCCCGCCAGGTTTTAGCCCTTTGTCAACGGGACGCGCCCCAGGATCCCAGTCCCAATTCCGGTTGGAGCGAGGGAGTCTTCGCCGCGGTGTTAGGCGTCCAACTCGGGGGAGAAAATCGTTATCAGGGAGAAGTAAAACGCAAGCCCTTTTTGGGGGAACCCCGGCGCTCTCTGACCCCGGCGCTGGTGGAGGAAGGGTTAATCCTTAGCCGTTCGGCGCTGGGGGGATTTGTGCTCCTCGGTCTTCTCGGCTGGGCTTTAGGGAGTTTAATCACAAGATTCTGAAGGGGTTTAGCTTTGGCGGCGAAAATGCTGAGGGGCCATTCCTGACCATTGTTTGAAGGCGCGGGTGAAGTGAGCGGCGTCTTGATAGCCTAGCTCGATGGCAATATCAATAATTTTCATTCGGCTATCGCCAAGGAGTTGGACGGCTTTTTGGTAGCGCAAACGGGCGACCAACTGGGAATAGGTAAGTTGGTCTTCCGTCAGGCGGCGCTGTAGGGTGCGCACGCTCATTTGGGACAAATTGGCGGCTAGTTGGACAGAGGGATAGCGTTCTTTGAGAAAGGGGGCAATCACCTGTTGTAGGGAATCGGCAAAACTGAGGGGAGGGGCAGAGGCAAGGAGGAGGTTGTAATCGAAATTGTAGTCAGTCTCCGTAACAGGGCACAGAGGTAAACTCAACAACCTACGGGGGAAAACAATGGCGGAAAAGCCTTGAGTTGTATTAATCCGAGCTTGGGACAGGGACTGGTCACGAATATTTCCCAAATAAGGGGTTTGCAGATATATCTCTTGAGGGCGCCAATTTTTACCAGCCGCCTGACGAATTAACTTTAGCATGAGCGTCAGTGAAAAGTGGGAAGCATGGTGGGAGTCTCCATCAAGTTGGGTAAATTGCTGTCCAAACCAAACTTGATCGCCCCTTTGCCCTAACCAAAAACACTCCTGGGCGTTAAATATCCGCATAACTCTAATGGCAACAGCGATCGTCTCATAGAGGGTAGTCGCTTCACAGACGAGGCGACCGAATGCCTGTAAATCCTTTAGAATCGTATAAGTGGAATAGTACGCACTATAAGTTTTGATCTAAAGATTCACTCCTTCCCCATAGCATAGCAGGCTGAGATGATTCCTGAGCGCAATTCAGATAGCTTCCCCTCCAACTCCCATTAGAAGGGGAAAATTAACCGAAGTGTGCGCCGAATCACTGAGGTTGGCTATGACTTGGCACGAAATGGCAAGCAAAAGTTATTCCAGTTGTGTATTCTTGCCAGAGAGAATATTTAATAAGCCAGTTATATTTATTGGAACGCCAATTCTCTCTTGAGAGTTTACCCTTTCCAAAGTATTCTAAGCCAATGCAACTGAACAACAACGACTACAAATCTATTATCGCGCCTGGACAGCTTGCATGCAGGGACGCGGTTACAGCGTAAGTTAAGGATTATGGAATCACTAAAACGTGAACTCAAGAAAATTGGCTCTCTTAGTCTTTTTTTCTTTATTGGCTATGGGTATATTCTCCTTATAATGAAGCTTTTTCTCAAGGAGTTTTCGGTTGATGTCAGTATTTTTGCCAAGGTTGTGATTTATGCCTTAGTTTCAGCTAAATCCGTCGCCATTATGGATATGACTCCCTGGATGAATCGTTTTGACGGCTCTCCTCGTTATCTTCAAGTTCTTTACAAAACCGCGGTTTATACCTTTGCTGTTTTTGTGTTAAGTTTGATTGAAAATCTTTTTCATGCTTACCACAAAACTAAAGCATTAGGTTCTGCCCTAATGTTATTTCTAGAAACCCGCAGTTTTGATCGTTTTTTAGCGATCCTCCTCTGTGTCTCAACCGTTTTCCTAATTCATAACATTTTCCAGGAACTTGACTGCTATTTAGGCAAAGGTAATCTTAGCAAGTTTTTCTTTAAACCACCGCAATCAAAGGAATAAAGAAATTTTATGGTTGCATTTTCTAAGCAATTATGGATCTTTTATTTGACAATCGGCGCTTGGCTGATTCTGAGTCCGACGGCATGGGCCTGTCCTGACGGGATGGTGAAAATTCCCGGAGGAACTTTTCGCATGGGCGCCGATAATCAATGGCCAGAGGAACGATCAGCCGAAGCGGTTACGGTTAGCCCGTTTTGTCTAGATGCTTATGAAATAACCAACGCTCAATTTGCCCAGTTTGTGAAAGAGACAGGTTATCGTACTGTTGCCGAACGACCCTTATCGAAAGAACAATTTCCTGAACTAACGGACGAAGAGCGAGCGCCGGGTTCTGTCATTTTTCAAGCGTTACCCCCAGGAAAACCAATTGAAGAATTAAGTTGGTGGCATTGGCAACAGGGAGCGAATTGGCGACATCCTGAAGGGCCAAACAGTACGATTCAAGGCAGAGAAAATCATCCCGTCGTTCATATTGCCTTTGAAGACGCTCAAGCCTATGCAAGCTGGGCAGGAAAATCCTTACCCACAGAGGCTCAATGGGAATTTGCGGGGCGAGGCGGTTTAAAAGATCAGATTTTTGCTTGGGGAAACACTTATAACCCCAAAAAAGCCAATACTTGGCAGGGAGAATTTCCCGTCAAAAATACTGAAGAAGACGGTTATTGGGGAACGGCGACCGTGGGTTCTTTTCCCCCCAACAGTTATGGACTCTACGATATGACGGGGAATGTCTGGGAATGGACACAGGACTGGTATCAATGGGGCCATGATAGCCAAGCCTATCAAGTTGACCCGGTTGTGAACAACGAAAAAGCAAGTTTTGATCCTCGCAATTCAGGCGTTGCCAAACACGTGATTAAAGGAGGCTCATTTTTATGCGCCCCCAATTATTGCAGTCGGTATCGTCCCTCTGCTAGGGAAGCCCAATCCCCCGATACGGGAACTTCCCATATTGGTTTTCGTCTAGCTTCTAGCCTGCAATAATTTATGAATATTTATGCCTAAAATTTTTCCTAAATTTTCTTTGAGACTATTGATTACTCCCCTATTCTTAGTCGCGCTTCCTCTGATTAGTAGCAGTTTTTTGATCCCGAAGGTGAAGGCGGATAATTTCTCCCAAACCACTCTGCTTACTCCCTCCTTGATTGCGGCTAACCCCCAAAAAAATCTGGAGCCAAAAGCCATTGAAATGCTTAAAGCGATGAGCGATCGCTTGGCAAAAGCTCGCACTTTACAATTTACGGCGGTTACAACCTACGAAAATCCGAGTCGTCTGGGGCCAGCTTTGGCCTATCACACCCTTTCCAATGTGATTTTGCAAAGACCAAATAAGTTACAAGTTCTCTCCCCTGGAGATGGCCCCGCTTCGGAGTTTTATTACAACGGCAAGACCTTGGTAGCTTTTGCGCCTGCGGAAAATTTAGTGGCGATTGCCGAGGCTCCTGGCACCATTGATCAAGCGTTAAAATTTGCCTACGATACAGCGGCCATTTATTTTCCCTTTATGGATTTTTTAGTGGCCAATCCCTACGGAGATATTGCGGGAGATTTAAAAACTGCCTTTTATATCGGGCAATCCCAAGTCATTGACGGCACAACTACCGATATGATTGCGATCGCCACTGATAAGGTTTTTGCCCAAATTTGGATTGGAGAAAAGGACAAATTACCCCGTATGATTCGGGCGGTTTATCGGGATGATCCTTTGCGACTAAGGCATCAAGTGGCGTTTTCTAATTGGCAGTTAGACGGGCCCATTCCGGCTGATAGCTTTAGTTCGACCCGCGCCAATGGAGCCAAACCCATCCCCTTTAAGCGCCCCGAACCCGAACCCCTTGAGCAAAAACCGGCGCCTAAACCCTAGTTTATTCTTCTCATACAAAGGTGAATCTGATGAAAAAAACGATTGCGATTAGTCTGGCAAGTCTTTTCTTAGCCACACTTCACTTAAGTCCGGCCCAAGCCTATTTTCACGGTAGTAGCAGTTCCTGGAGCGCCAGCGGAGCCAGAGGAACGGCCTCCGGGGGCGATGGCTCTTGGAGCGCTAGCGGCTATCGCGGCGGTTCCGCGTCGGGAGGCGATGGCTCTTGGAGCGGCACGGGCTTTCGAGGTAGTACGGTCTCCGGGGGCGACGGTTCCTGGAGCGGTACCGGTTATCGCGGCGGAACGGCCTCGGGAGGAGATGGCTCTTGGCACGCTGACGGCGCCGATGGGGGAACCGCGTCGGGGGGCGATGGCTCCTGGAGCGCCACAGGCGCTTACGGAGCGACGGCCTATGGGGGAGTTGACCATTATTACGGCGGAGCTTATTACGGCGCTTATCATCCCCCAACGGTCGTCAATACCTACTCAACCGGTTGTGTCAATTGTGGCGGTTGGTATGCCGCCGGCGCCGCGGCCACAGGCGCGGTAATCGGAGCGACAGCCGCTAGCGCCGCTAACGCCAACACCTATGCGGAAGGTTACGCTGCGGGAGCCTCAAGTACAGCCTATGCGATGGGAGCAATTTATCCTACCCTACCCCCAGGCGCCGCTATCCAGACCATTGGTAGTACAACCTATTACCTCTACAACGGGGTTTGGTTTAGTCCCTCCTACGGCGCTAATGGTGTTTATTACCGTGTGGTTCCCGCGCCTTAAGCATCTTGAATTTTTGTCTATTTTTCAGCTCAATTTTCCTTCATTTTTGTTAACTCTATTGAGGCAATCTCAGAATGAAAACGTTATCTTTTGTCCCGTTTCAGTTACTGTTGACGATCGCCCTTTTTTCGATGGGAAGTGTTAGTCCTTCCCTGGCTCAGGGGCAAGATCCCTTAGAGGGTGAAGTGGTTAACGCAATCGCCCAAAAAACTATTCAAAAATTTAGTACTTCATCTTGTCAAGATTTAGCGACTTCCATGGCTCAAGGCAAAAAAGATCCCAATACGCTTAAAGACCAGCTTACGGCTCGGTTTATCCAAAAATTGCGGCAAGATCCTCAGTTAACCCAACAGTTTTTTGATCAAATTTCTACTCCTGTCCTTACTAAGTTGTTCGAGTGTGGACTAGTTCCCCCACAGAATTAATTAATTTCTTTTGCCAATTTGAATTCCGTTTTTTCTGAAAGCTTCTGATGTAAAAAGCATGTTCAAAAATCTAAAATCTCTACTTAATCGCCCTTTATCCAAAGGATTTTCGTCAGCGAGGAAAGCGCAAAGGTTATCAATGACGGCCTTAGCCCTTATTGTTGTCTCTACCAGTGTAATTATGATGTCTTCCCCCAGCAACGGCCAATCTCTAACGGGTTCTCCCGCTAATCCTAAACTAAAATTCTCAACCCCCCTCCCCCCAGGAATTGCTTCCCCCGATAAAGTAGAGACTCGTTTAGGAACGCTCAATTTCTTTGACGGCTTTCCCGACAAGGCGACGACTGAAAAGCTCTATGATAACCTCGACTTCCAACGAGCTGTTCAAGCTTACTTATTGGCAATACCCGCGGTTAGTCAAGCGGCTAACCGTAACGCGATTCGGACTTTGGGGCCTGTAAATACCGTTGTGCCGATTTTTGAGCAACTTTTGGATTCGCGCTCAATTTTCCTGACTGCCAATGACAACACCGTTTACAGTTGGACATGGCTTGATCTCTCGCAGGGGCCGTTGGTTTTAGAAGTCCCGCCGAAAGTGTTAGGAACCGTTAATGATATGTGGTTTCGCTGGGTGATCGATGTGGGCATTACTGGCCCTGATAAAGGCGAAGGCGGAAAGTACCTGTTTTTACCCCCAGGCTACAAAGGAGAAATTCCATCGGGTTACAACGCGGTGAAATCGCCGACCTTTAATATTTGGATTCCCTGGCGTAGTTTTTTGGTCAAGGGCGACCCTAAACCTGGGGTTGAGTTGGTGACAAAGAATACTAAAATTTATCCTCTCAACAGCGTCAACAATCCCCCCGCTTTAAATTTTGTGGATATGTCGGGTAAGCCGTTTAATACAGTTGCGCCCGCCGATTATCGGTTCTGGGAACTGCTCAATCAAGCGGTACAGGAAGAACCGAGTGAATCTCTCGATCAAATTCGACTGGGTTACTACGCCTCAATTGGTATTCAAAAAGGCAAACCTTTCCAACCCGATGAACGCATGAAAAAAATCCTGACGGAATCGGCGGCAGTGGGAGATGCGACGGCGCGGGCGATCGTCTTTGATAATCGACAGAAGGAGGCTTATTATTATCCGAATAGCGCTTGGCAGTTACCTTTCATTGGTGGCTATAAGTTCCAGACCCAGCCTGATGTGCTGAACATGGATGCTTATATCTATTACTATTTCATGGCAACGGGTGTGACTCCTGCGATGGAAGAAAAAATGGTTGGACTGGGTTCTCAATATGCTTGGACAGCTCGTGACGCTCAGGGGAATCCCCTCGATGGCGGCAAGAGTTATCGCCTCCATTTACCGCCCAATATTCCCGTTAAAGATTTCTGGTCGGTGATTCTTTACAGTAACCAAACGCGATCGCAAATTCAGACGGATCAACAGTTTCCCAGCGTCGGTAGTCAGACTAAAGGGCTGTTGGTTAATGCCGATGGCTCTGTGGATATCTATTTCGGCCCGGAACCGCCTACTGGCAAGGAGAATAATTGGGTGCAAACCATTCCTGAAACAGGTTGGAACACCATTCTTCGGCTTTACGGCCCGCTTGAGCCTTGGTTTGACAAGACTTGGCGACCAGGGGAAATCGAGTTATTGAAATAGTCTTAACTCGTTATCAAAGCCGATTTTGTAGGCTGGATTGAAGTGACAAAACCCAACCTACAAGAGCGGCCATCATACTAGCGAGTTATTATAGCTTAGATTAAATATTTAGGAGTGTATATGGAAAGGGTTAGGCGTAAGGAGAAAATAGGGCTTTTAGCCATTATTGCTCCACGAAAAAGCAAGACTTTTAGCCGTCGAGTTAAATTTTTCAACCATCCTCTTAGGGACATTGCTCGGCAGTTTCGGACTACAAGTCTCTCGCAGATGCTTAGGCTGATACTCATTGCGATTTTCATGTTCTGTGCGGTGCAGCCTCTTTCGGCTTTTGAGTCTCAGCCTTCCAACACCAAGGTCAATCTCAATACCTCTCCTGATCCGAATCATCCGACAAAAGTGGATGTCTCCTTTGTCATTGACGATATTTCGGACATCGATCTGAGCGCCGGAAATTACAAAATCACAGGCCAGATGATTTTGGAATGGAAAGACTTCCGGCTTGCTTTCGCTCCAGACCCCAAACATCCGAACCGACCGCAGGATCTTGATGCCGATGCGGCGAAAGAATTGCTAAAAAAAATCTGGGAACCCGTTTTCGAGATTAGCAACGAAGTGGGCGAACGTAAAACCGGAGTTTTCTCCGTCAACATTTGGCCGGACGGGCGTATCCGTTTCTACGAAAAGTTCGATAGCGTTTCCCGTTTTTACGGCGATTTGCACCTATATCCCTACGGAAGTGTTGACCTAAATCTAGTTATGACCGGCTTTTTGCAGGATCGTCGCGAGATGGTTTACCGCCTTAAACGTTTTGAATTTCAAGATCCCTCTAAACCCAATAATTTCATTCAGGGCCATTGGACTTTTGTGAGCATGAAAGCGCGGGAAAAGCCAGCCAAACGTTCCGATGATCGTAGCGTCAATTATTCCCAAATTCTTTTCCAGGTGAGACTGGATCACGAGTCTATTCGGTCTGGTTCCTTAACTATTTTCATTCCCTTATTGGTGATCTTCCTAGCTTCCTGCGCATTGCTCTGGATCGATCCAGGGAAGGTCGCCGCCTATTCTTCGCCTCTGCTGGGCGGCACTCTAACACTGATCCTCACCACCATCGCTCTGAAGTTTTCCCTTGCGAAGCAGATACCTATTTTGCATTACTTGACGATGACGGATTTGCTCATTATAATCACCATCACGATGCTGGTCGTCAGTTTAATGAGTTCCTGTCTTTACATCTGGCTTTACACGGAAAAATCAGAGACCCTAGCCATTAAGTTCAACCGAGCTACTCGTGTTCTTTTTCCCATCCTGTTTGTCTCAGTGGTAGTAGTCTCTATACTGATCATGATTCATCATCCGCCTATGATCGAGGATCGAGAATTAGTGCAATCGCCTAATCTTTTGAGAACTTGAATGATTCAACTCGCGAAGTAGAAAACCTACTTTATTGCCATTCCTTAACCCATGTCACAACCATGTTCAGATCCCTAAAGTCTTTTCTCGATCGCCTTCTGCCAGGGCGTTTCCAGCCAATCCTCCCAGGACTTCTCGCCCTGATAATGGTCATTACCTCTGGATTTTGGTGGTTTCCCGCCCTAGCCCAAAAAATCAACGGCGTACCGGGTTCCCCCAGCGCCACGATGTCCATCAGCGGGGAGCAACTTCCGGCCCCCGCCCCCCCATTTGGCGGTGTAATCAAGGACGGCGCCTTACAGTCCAAACCCTGGTGGGCCCCCCGCGTCGCGCCGCCAAAGGAGGCTCCCAACGTGTTGCTGATCATCACTGACGACGCTGGATTTGGCGTGCCGAGTACCTTCGGTGGTGTGATTCCGACTCCAACTATGGATCGCATTGCCAAAGAGGGCTTGCGCTATAACCGGATGTTCTCGACGGCTCTATGTTCCCCAACGCGAGCGGCGCTGATTACCGGACGCAATCATCACTCCGCTGGATTTGGCGTGATTTCCGAGCAGTCCACTGGCTTCCCCGGCTACAACAGCATCATCGAACGAGACAAGGCGACGATCGGTCGAATGCTTAAAGACAACGGCTATTCCACCGCTTGGTTTGGCAAGGATCACAACGTGCCGGCGTTCCAGGCTAGTCAGAGCGGCCCCTTCGACCAGTGGCCAACCGGCATGGGCTTCGAGTACTTCTATGGCTTTGTCGGCGGCGACGCTAATCAATGGCAACCCAATTTATTCCGCAACACGACGCAGATTTATCCCTTCAAAGGTCGGGAAGGAAAATGGAATCTGATTACTGGCATGGCTGACGACGCGATCGATTACATGATGCGGATGAATCAGATCAATCCCAGCAAGCCGATCTTTATCAAGTACGCGCCTGGCGCCACCCACGCCCCCCACCATCCGACCCAGGAATGGGTGGACAAAATTCACTCGATGCACTTGTTTGACGATGGCTATGAAAAACTGCGCGATCGCATTTTCGAGAACCAGAAGCAACTGGGCGTAATTCCCAAGGATGCCAAGTTAACGCCCTGGCCCAGTGATGTCCTGAAACCTTGGGATCAACTTACGGCGGACGAGAAAAAGCTCTTCATTCGTCAGGTCGAAGTCTTCGCCGCCTACAGCGCCTATAACGACTACGAAGTCGGGCGCGTGGTTCAGCAATTCCAGGATCTCGGCAAGCTTGACAACACCCTGATCATCTACATCAACGGCGACAACGGCGCCAGCGCCGAGGGTGGCCCCCTGGGTACGCCAAACGAGGTCGCCTTTTTTAATGGATTGAATAAGCTACCCGCCGCTGAACAGCTTAAGTTTTACGATGTTTGGGGCACTGAGCAGACCTACAACCACATGTCGGCTGGCTGGTCATGGGCCTTTGACACCCCCTTTGACTGGTTCAAACAAAATGCGTCGCGGCTGGGCGGCATCAACCAAAACATGGTGGTGTCGTGGCCGGCGCGCATCAAGGATAAAGGAGCTTTACGGGAGCAGTTTGTCCATGTGATCGACGTCGTGCCAACGATCCTGGAAGCCGCAGGCATTCGCCCCCCCGAAGTGGTGGATGGCATTAAGCAAGCGCCGATCGAAGGCGCCAGTTTCCTCTACACCTTCGACTCCAAGAATGCTAAGACTCCCTCGCGCCACACTACCCAGTACTTTGAAATGATGGGCCAGTGGGCATTGTATAAGGACGGCTGGGTTCTCAGCACCCAGGTGAATCGGGCGCCTTGGGAAGCCTTTGGAGCCGCCAACCCAGATCCGCTGAACAACCAAGTATTCCAGCTTTACAACCTTAACGAGGACTTCAGCCAAGCCCAGGACATCGCGGCGCAAAACCCGCAGAAGGTCAAGGAAATGAGGCAGGAGTTTCTGGCGGAGGCTAAAAAGTACCAGGTCTTACCGTTAGACGCCTCGGTTGCGGCCCGCATCGTCGCCCCTCGACCCAATATCACGGCGGGCCGTAGCGAGTTCGTTTACACCCGTCCGATGGTCGGCCTACCCCAGGGGGATTCGCCGCTCTTGCTCAACACCTCCTATACTGTCACGGCGGACATTGAGGTGCCCCAAGCCGGCGCTGAGGGCATTCTGCTGACCTCCGGGGGGCGCTTTGGGGGCTATGGCTTCTACCTGCTCAAGGGTAAACCGGTCTGGCTCTGGAATCTGGTTGACCTCGAACGACTCAAGTGGGAGGGGCCGGAAGCGCTTACCCCCGGTAAGCATACGGTGGAGTTCGACTTCAAGTACGACGGTCTCGGCGCTGGCACGCTAGCCTTCAATGACTTCTCCGGCGTCGGTCGCCCGGGAACTGGCGCGCTCAAAGTTGACGGCCAAGTCGTTGCCACTAAGACGATGCCCAAAACCCTGCCGATGATCCTACAATGGGATGAGAGCTTCGACGTTGGCTCCGATACCCTGACTGGGGTGAATGACGCGGATTATCAGCCGCCATTCGCTTTCACTGGCAAGCTCAACAAGCTAACGGTGAAGCTTGATCGCCCGCAACTGTCACCGGCAGACATCAAGAAACTTGAAACTGCCCAACGGAACAATACCGCTTCTGAGTAGGGATAGTTTTAGCGATCGCTTTTTCTCGAATAGGGAGAGGGCGATCGCACTTCATCAGAGAGAATGATTGCAGTAACTCGACAATGAGGTTATCATCTTACATGGTTGGGTTGCGTTCCTTAACCTACGAGAGCGGCGATCAAACTGTTGTTCACTACGAATCATTTTGGATTGCCATGGTTATGCAAGTCATATCTTGAACATTTCTTGCCATTATTAAGTATGAAAATGACAAAAATTTCTCTACATCAATGGTTGCTAATTCTATTTATGAAAACCTAAACGATACGAATAAAAATCTGTTAACGCACAATTATCAATACTCCTGCTATCAAGGAGATATAATTAACAAAAATATGGATGATTGGTGCAAAGAAAATTGTAATTAATACAGTGTGATCGCAGATCTTGTAGTGCTATCACTTGTGAGAGTTACAAAGTTTTCCTTAATTGGCGATCGTTTTTTGTGGGGATTAAGAAGGCGATCGCTTGTGGGAGATGGGATTGGAAGTGGCGATCACTTTTGGTATGCTGAGGGAAAAACGGCGATCATTTTGGAAGAGTGAATTTTTCGGGAAATTGGCAATCGCTTTTGGGAAGAAAGGGGAAAGCGGCGATCATTGAGGAGTAACGGGGAAAACGACGATCATTTTTTACATTGAGGGACGATCGTTCTCTATGACTTACGAGGTTTCCTGAATCGGTAGCTAAGCCATTTAATTTTTTAAATTGGCGCCAAATGGCAAGAAAAAGACGTTCCAAATAAACTATAGTCTAAGGCGAGAAAGTTATTTATCAACAGTTGCCTGTTCAAAGCCCAATGGTTGTATCCAAAAAATCCACCTCAGCGGTCTTCTTCGCTCTTTCCACACTTTTAGGTTTGTCTAGCCTAACCATCCCACCGACCTTAGCCCAAACGCCGAGTCTGGGAAATGGAATTGTCTGTGTTGCCAGAGGGAAAACGACCCAAGGAAACAGAATTTACCTCTATACTTCGGTTATTGATTACAATTCAATCCAGAAAAAACAGCCAGTTTCTGTGACAATTAATGAATCAATGGTAACAGTCGAGGCAGAGGAATTAGTCGTCGTAGATAGTCAGGCTAATACCCTCACTATTGTCGATAGCGTGACGGGTAGCCCACCTGAAATGCAACCGGTCGGTCGAGCTTCAACGATCTATCAGGGTAATAATACTTTCAGCGGAAAAACAGCGCCTGGCACTCCCGTCAGTTTTACCCTAAACAACAACTTTCAAGTATTTAAAATCAAACACGGCGCTGAAGCATTTACTGGTAGTTGCCATTAAGGCTAAATCCAAATCGGCAATTCCGTTAGCGATCGATTTGTCAATATCAACCATCAATTTTTGAGGATCAATCTAACCATGAACTCTATTAAAAACATTCACAATGTTATCACTCCGGCTCTTCTCCTAACTACTTCTTTATTAACAATGACTAGCTGGGGATTTCCCATTACGACCTCCGCCCAAAATACGCCTTCAAAACAGGAAACTTCTTCTGCGCAACAGATACAGCTAATGTTTGTACAAACATCAGAAGATTTTAAAGCTAACCCGAAGGAAAAAACGCTTCGTTTAATTAATGTTAATCCACAAACTTTATACTTTTCCGATCGCCCCCAACGGGTAGCAGGAAATCTGACCATGCCCGCCTATTTCGATGAATGGACAGCCAAAGCAGGGCCAGACAACTTCAAAAATGATCCCCCTAATGCCACCCTTTCCGTATCAGGTGGCGCAACGGCTTTATTTATTGATTGGATCGGCGCTGGGGGAGGCGTTGAACCCGGTTTTCATGGTGTGGGCGCCGGAACTCGCGGAGTTGGAGTGACGGGGGGTTATGGCGGGCCGGCAAGATAGTGTAGGCTTAAGTCTAAATTTTGTTTAATAAGTTCTAAAAAGTAACTTTTAAAACACTAAAATACTTACTGAAATCAAAAATAGGAGCAATGTAGGATGTCTAAAAATCGAATAAATTCCATTGACTCAATCCTAATTATCCAAGGAATTTTAGTCGGTTTTTATGGCTTATTTCCCCAAACGACGCTTGCTAAGCCTGTTCAAATCCCTCCCTTAATCACACCGGAAAAATCCGCTAATTTATGCAATCAATTTGTCCCAAAACTAAATACAATTGCGCCAACTAAATCTAACTTAAAAGAAGAAGAACCATTCCCTGAGCCGACGAGCGCCTGCGCCTCCGATCTAGAAATTTTATCGCCAACATCAAATACGCTAGTTTCTCAGAAATTTTTACCGGCGCCTGAATTTGTTTCCCCTCCTGAAGTTCGTGAACCCTTACAAATTCAAACCGTCGAAGATAGCACTCGCTGGAAATTTGTCTTCCAACCCTATGCCACCATTCCCATTAGTACCTACGGAAGCGCAACGGTTAAAGGAGAGACTGTTAATTACAGCCTGAGCCTGGGGCGATTATTACAATATCTCAGCGTAACCGCCAGTGGTCGAGTGGAAGCCTGGAAAGGGAATTGGGGATTTATTATCGATGGCTATTATGCCAATTTGAATGCCATTGATAGTGTTCAGCGAACAAATACTCGCACACCTAGCCCGATCAATGCGGTGGACTATGTTTTAAGTAAGGGTATTAACACCAATGTCCAGCAAGTTGCTGACCATCTAGACCAGCAAGTACAGGTATTGAAACAACAAGAAGAACTTAAGGAAAGTACAATTCTCCAAAATCTTGAACAAGAGGTAAATGCCCTCCAAACAACTCTAGCTCAAGATGCTCAACAGTTAGAAACCTTGGCAACAGATTTTAAATCTTTTCAAGAGACCTTAGCTCAAGAAGGGCAAAAACTGGAGACTTTATTCACAGAAATTCAAGAGGTTCAATCTCTAGGTATCCCCCTCGAAGCCAATCAAGGACTTAAATCTGCGATCGCACTCAATAGCGCCGTTGCCCAAAACCCAGATCAATTACAAGACCTACAACAACAGATCCAAAATCTAGGAACCATTCCCACCCTAGATCAAATCGAACAAAATCTACAACAAACCAAAGCTGTTTTAGAAGAGGCGAGCCAAAAAGTTAAAGAATTACAACAAATTCAAGATAGTGAAACCCTACAAAGATTGCAAGCCACTATTGAACAGGATCAGGCTTTAATTGATCAGGAATTACAGAAGATCGACAAAGTTCAAAATTTCCAAGAGAATCGAGGGCCGCAAGAAAGCAACAATGATATTGATAGCAGTCTCCAGTTCAATCAAGGAATTTATGACTTTGCTATTAGCTATAACTTCGGTGATACTCCCCCCTCTAGCTTACCCAAAGAACCTTCTGAACAAGAATTTCCTCGCGTTTGGTTTCAGCCCATCTTAGGAGTACGACTTAATGATATTAATATTCAAATTCAAAATACAATTAACTATACCATCTCCACCAGTTTAGTCAATATTCAAGGCGCAAGCCAAAATACCCTTCAAGCTGGCAAACTTTGGTTGCAACCCCTAGTTGGAGCAAAACTGGGATTACAATTATCCGATCCCATTACTCTCTGGTTACGCGGCGATATATCAGGTTTTGGCTTATCAGGGGATACTGATTATAGTTGGAATTTAATCTTTGGCGTGGATTGGTGGGTCAGAGAAAATATTTCCTTGCAATTGGGCTATCGTTTCTATGAGATTAATTATAAAACGGGCGCAGGAATTAATGCTTTTGGCTTTTCAGAATTATTTAATGGCCCTCTTGTTTCAGCAAGTTTTCATTTTTAAATCGCCGATTCAAGAATGAAGCGCGCCACTTAGGGGGGCCACCGCCGGGAACCCTACACCGATTGGGGCTGGTTCAGCGCCCGTTTGGAAAATGGGTTAACTTGGCTTCCCTGTCGGTTAACGGTGTCTCTCCTTTCCCGGCGCTGGTGGAGGAAGGGTTAATCCTCAACCGTTCGGCGCTGGGGGGATTTTTGCTCCTCGGTCTTCTCGGCTGGACTTTAGGGCGCTTAATCTTTCCGTAATCCGGGTAATGGATGACGGCGACTCGATAAATTTTCCCAAAATGCTTATCTTTATTGATAAATGCGTTGAAATTAGAGAATCAGATGGCAAGCGGTATGATGAAATGTTAACTTACGAAGACTGTATTATTTTTATAGAGTTAAAGGAAATAAAAGGTAAAACTCGTAATTTAGAAATACAACTGACATTTTTAGTAATAACCACAATATATCCGCTTATAAAAACAAAAAAGCATACATTGCCAATCAAAAAAGACCTCACTTTCAGGAATCACAAATAGGAAGAATGGAAAAATTTAAATCTTTTCCCTCTTGTCTCTCTGGAAGTCGGACAACAACCTGAATTTCTTGCTCCCCAGAGCCACCGTCCGACAAAAAAATACAGCTCAATAGTCCCTCTAAAAACAGGGCAAATCAACCCAGCGCCGGAGCAAGGGAAAGTGCCCAGTCTGGGTCTGAATAGTCGGGTGATAGGATAACCTATTTTTACAGCCCCTAAAATATCACCCGCTCAGAAAAAAGTAGTTTCTATGGTCTCCCCCGTCGATCCTTCAGACCTCGTCAGCCAATACCAAGCCGGGCGACGGGATTTTCAGAATCAAAGTTTGCGGAGAGCGGATCTCCATGGATTGAGTCTAGCCGGCGCCGATTTCAGCGGAGCGGATCTGACGGAGGCGAACCTCCGGGACGCCGACTTGCAGGGGGCCAATTTAACCGGCGCGCTTCTCAACGGAGCCGACCTCTCCGGCGCCGATTTAACCGGGATTAAGGCCCAGGGCGCTTCTTTTTTAAAAACGTATCTGCTTAAGACCAACCTCCCTCAGGCTAATTTAGACAACGCTCTCTGCACCGGCGCTTTTCTAACTCGGGCCAACCTAACAGACGCGAGCCTCAAGGGAGCGTTTTTCAACGGCGCAAACCTGACGGGAGCGGTCTTAACCGGCGCTAAATACAACGCCGCCACCCGCTTTGACGGCGCCTTTAACCCGGAAAAAGCCGGTCTCAAAAAAGTGGCGGCGTCTACCCTAGGAACGGGACAACCCGCGGCTAGGGCCGTGCCCAAACTTTTACCCTTGACCCTAACGGTGGAGGAATTATTGATGACCCTGACCCATCTGGGGCAATTGGGGAACCATTACTTGGGGAACACCATGGCCAGCCGCTATTGGCAGACAACCCGCCCCGGCGCCGAGTGGTTCGCCCAGTTTGAAATTGACCGGGCCAACGCCCAAATCCGCTACCTCGGCTCGGTGAAAGAGCGGATGACGCCGGGTCAAATCGAGCTGGCCCAGGATTGGGTCAAAAAATACGTTAAATCCTGTTCTTTGATTTTTAAAGAATTTCCCAACTTGATTGAAGCGGAGCAGTTGGTCTTTCCCTTGGATTAACCCTCTCTCTTTTGAAATAACGCTTAGTCTTCTGTTTTCTTCCTCGCCATGATTCCCTGCGCCGTCACCGTCCCCGCCACCACCGCCAACCTCGGCCCCGGCTTTGATTGCCTCGGCGCCGCCCTGAGTTTATACAACCGGTTTACCTTTTTGCCCCAACCCGCCGACGCTCCAGCCTTTACGCTAACCCTCCTCAACGGAGATCTGCCGGCGCTGAGCGACGACCCGGATAACTTGCTCTACCGGGCCTTTTGTCGTCTCTACGAAACCCTAGGAAAAGCGCCGCCCGCGGTGAAAGTGGAAGCTCAGGTGGAGGTTCCCTTGGCTCGGGGTCTGGGGAGTTCCGCCACGGCCATTGTGGGGGGATTAGTGGGAGCCAATACCCTGGCGGGAAATCCCTTAACAGTGGCGGAAATTTTAAAACTCGCCATCGAGTTGGAAGGACACCCGGACAATGTGGCCCCGGCGCTGTTGGGCGGCGCCCAACTCTCGGTTCAGGGGGAGGACGGGTTAACGATTCCCCTGGAATGGCATCCCGATTTAATCCCCGTGGTCATGATCCCGGACTTTGAACTTTCCACCGCCGCGGCCCGGGCCGTCTTACCCGCCAGTTATAGCCGGAGCGACGCTATTTTTAACGCCGCCCGTTTGGGGTTATTGACCCAAGCTTTAGCCCAGGGACGGGGGGATTGGTTGGCGCCGGCTATGGAGGATAAAATTCACCAGCCCTACCGCGAGACCTTAATTCCTGGTTACGCCGACCTCAAGGCCATGGCCAGAACCGCGGGAGCCTATAATTTGGTCATCAGCGGCGCCGGCCCGACCCTCTTGGCCCTAACTTCCCCGGAAAAAGCGCCGGTAGTGGTTCGCTCTTTAGAAAACGTCTGGCGGGAGCATGGGGTTCAAGCCAAGGGTTTAGCCCTTAGCCTCGACGAAGACGGCGCTCGGGTAACGACCATGATAAGCTGAACCCATGCAGACGGCTCCCCCTAAAATTTTGGCCGTGGTCAACGGCAAAGGCGGCGTGGGAAAAACCACCACCGCCGTTAATTTGGCGGCTATTTTGGCGGAAAAGCGGGCGGTTTTATTGGTGGACGCCGACCCCCAGGGTTCCGCCGCCTGGTGGCTAAGTCGCGGGGAAGCTCAATTAAATTTTGAGGTTCGCTCCGTCACCGAGCCAGCCGGGTTAAATAACCTGCCCCAGAACTATGAACTTATCGTCATCGACACGCCCCCGGCCTTGCGTTCCCAAGCGTTGCAAGCGGTGTTGCGCCTAGCGGACTATCTGGTTTTGCCCACCCCCCCGGCGCCGATGGATTTGACGGCGCTGATTGAAACAGTGCGTTCCGCGGTGACGCCTCTAGGGGTTAACCATCGGGTTTTATTAACTAAAGTAGATTCCCGCAGTTTGAAGGAAACCCTAGAGGCCCAAAACACCCTGATGGAGTTAGGGATTCCCGCCTGCCACGCCTTTGTGCGCAACTATAAAGCCCACGAGCGCTCGGCGCTAGACGGGGTGGCCATTACCCGCTGGAAGGGTAAGCAAGCTAAAGAAGCGGAGTCGGACTACCGCCGGGTGGCGGACGAGCTATTACGGGAGTTGGTTTAAATGAGTCGCAAGCGCCTAGCGGATTTGTTGCGGGAAGAGGTGAATCAGGGGGAAATTTCGACCTCCCCGGCGCCGACGGAGCAACCGCCCCTAGAGGAGGCGCCGATTCAAGAACAGCCCTTAACTTCTAGCGAGCCGGCGCCCGAAATTCAGGCCTTAACCGCGGAAAATCAAGCCCTCCAGCGCCGACTAGAACAGGAGCGGGAGCGTTCCGCGGCCTTAGAACAGGCTTTAA
The DNA here is from genome assembly GCA_016471375.1 of Cyanobacteria bacterium RI_101. Taxonomy (GTDB): domain Bacteria; phylum Cyanobacteriota; class Cyanobacteriia; order Cyanobacteriales; family Microcystaceae; genus Synechocystis. The sequence goes on along the minus strand of WGLZ01000005.1, from coordinate 22,913 downwards.
ACCAAGCTAAACAAGATTTAGCGGCCCAGTTCACCCAAACCCAAACCCTGAGCCAATCGTTAACGGAGCGAGACCAGACTTTATCCGCGGCCCTGGCGGCCAATCAGACCCTGCAAGCGGAACTGGCGGAGCTTCGTCCCCTGGCGGAACAATTAACCCAAGCCCAAGAAGAAATTAGCCAACTCCAGAGCCAAAGCTCCCCCCTAGTTTACGTCCCCCCCCGGCGCTATGTGGCGCCGAGCCAGCCTTCCCTCCATTTATCCAACGAAGAAATCGGCTGGTTTGATTAAGCGGTTGTTTGATCCCCCCTAACCCTCGTTTTGCCCCCCCAGTCCCCCAGAATTGGGGGATTTAGGGGGCGAGATAAGGTTAATGACAAAACCAAAGACTTGTGTGTACACGGTAGCCTTGGGAAGGGGGGAACTGACCTTCAAAGTCCCCCTTGGAAAGGGGGATTTAGGGGGATCTACCGAGGGAGTTAGGGACGACTGCCAAACCGCCTCTCAACGGAGCGTTAAGAATTGTGTCGATTAAACAACCTTCAGGTTGCTAAAAGGGGGGTCAAAGGCAAGCGCCGAGCCGGGTTAACGTTCAGAGGGCCGATTGTTGCGAAAAATTGCGCGGGGTGAGGGAGCGGGAGAAGTTTGGGACAATGAAGAACAACTTTGCCGACCGGTTTCCCGGAAGACCCCGACCCATGAAACTCGCCTATTGGATGTACGCTGGCCCCGCCCATATCGGCACCCTCCGCATCGCCAGTTCCTTTAAAAACGTCCACGCCATTATGCACGCGCCCCTGGGGGACGATTATTTCAACGTCATGCGCTCCATGTTAGAGCGGGAGCGGGATTACACCCCCGTCACCGCCAGCGTAGTGAACCGCACCGTCCTCGCTCGGGGTTCCCAGGAAAAAGTGGTGGAGAATATTGTCCGCAAGGATCAGGAAGAGCGCCCGGATCTCATCGTCCTCACCCCCACCTGCACCTCCAGCATTCTCCAGGAAGACCTGAAAAACTTTGTCGACCGGGCCCAGTTGGAGTCCCAGGGCGACGTCCTACTGGCGGACGTGAACCATTACCGCTTCAACGAACTCCAAGCCGCCGACCGCACCTTTGAGCAAATTGTCCAGTTCTACTGCGAAAAAGCCCGCAAAGAAGGGGATTTAGCCCAAGCCAAAACGCCCCAGCCCTCGGCGAATATTTTAGGCATGACCACCCTCGGTTTTCACCACCGCCACGACTGTACGGAATTGCGGCGCTTGTTGGCGGATTTAGGCGTTCAGGTGAATGTCGTCGCCCCGGAAGGCGCTCGGGTGAGCCAGTTAAAAACCCTTCCCCAGGCTTGGTTTAACCTCTGTCCCTACCGGGAGACCGGCCTCGGCGCCGCCGGTTATCTAGAGCGGGAGTTTGGGCAACCGACGGTGGCTATTACCCCCATGGGCGTCATGGAAACGGCCCGCTGTATCCGGGAAATCCAACGGGTTCTCAACGCCCAGGGCGCCGGGGCGGATTACGAAGCCTATATCCAGGAGCAGACCCTGCATCTTTCCCAAGCCGCTTGGTTTTCCCGCTCCATCGACTGCCAGAATTTAACCGGCAAAAAGGCCGTGGTCTTTGGAGACAGCACCCACGCCGCGGCCATGACCAAAATCCTCAGTCGGGAAATGGGTATTCGAGTCGTTTTAGCCGGAACCTACTGCAAGTACGACGCCGATTGGTTCCGTCAGGAAGTGGAGGGCCACTGCGACGAGGTGTTAATTAGCGAAGACAACGGCGCTATCGCCGACGCCATCGCCCGCCTAGAGCCGGCGGCCATTTTCGGCACCCAAATGGAGCGCCATGTGGGCAAGCGCCTGGATATCCCCTGCGGGGTGATCGCGGCGCCGATCCATATCCAAAACTTTCCCCTGGGCTATAAACCCTTTTTGGGTTACGAAGGCGCTAATCAAATCGCCGATTTGGTTTACAACTCCTTCACCCTCGGTATGGAAGATCATTTACTGGAAATTTTTGGCGGCCACGACACCAAGGAAGTGATCACCAAAGGGGTTTCCGCCGACTCGGATCTCAACTGGCGGGCCGACGCCCAGCGGGAGTTGAACCAAGTCCCCGGTTTTGTCCGGGGCAAGGTCAAGCGCAACACCGAAAAATTCGCCCGGGAGCGGGGCTTGACGGAAATTTCCCTAGAGGTAATGTACGCGGCCAAGGAAGCCGTCGGCGCTTAGGGGGGTTTGCCTTTTTGTCCAAATCTAGATATCTATTGTCTATGCTCCTTTTTTCTCCCCCGCCATGATTCCCGCCGACGCCCTCCAGCGACTAGAGCAAGGACTCCAGGATTTACAGAAGCAACAGTACGGAGCGGCTATCGCCAAACTTAAGGAATTTTGCGCTCGCTTTCCCCACCAGGAGAATCCCCAATTTTTACAGGCCAAAATGGGGCTGATTCGGGCCTACCGCGCCCAGGGCGAGACCGAGGAAGCCGTCTCCCACTGTCAAGACTTGGTCAACCATCCCCATCCCGAAGTAAACCGCTGGGCCAAGGGATTATTGTCTGTTTTAACGCCGGAGGCGTCCGAGGAAGACGAAGAGGAGCTTCCCCCCTCCACCCTGCCCAAGGCCAGTCGAAGCGGTAAAGCGCCGGTCAAGCTTTTTCGGCCCCGTCAAGCCGATAGTTATCGTCTGGTGTTGGCTCTTGGCTTTCTCCTGCCTTGGCTGGGCGGCGCCGTTCCTTTGGGACTCCTCTGCGCGCTGTTTTTTCCCTGGCCTCTAGGCTTCGCCTGGGGAGGGGTCGTCAGTCTCCTCGTTATGTTTCTCTTCGGCGCCCTGGCTATTCCCGTCCAAGACCAACTCCAACGCCGTTTTTATCAAACTCAACCCATTAACCTCGGCGATATCCAGAAATACAGCCCGGAGGGGGGAGAATTGCTCCTGCGCTTTTGCCGTCAAGCGAAAATCCCCCTCCCCCGCTTGGGGTTAATTAACGACCGTCGCCCCCAGGTCTTTGCCTACGGCGGCCGGGGAGAGCAAGCCTTTCTGGGTTTAAGTAAAGGCGTCTTTCGTTACCTAGACCCGGAGGAAATCGCCGCGCTCCTGGCCCAACAACTAGGACACATTTCCCGGGGAGACGGCGCCTTGATGGCCTGGGTCAGCGGTAGCGGGCAATTTTTCTATTGGCTCTACCTGCTTCTGCAAACTCGGCGCCGGGAATTCCCCCCCTGGGGGCGGCTTTTAACTGGGGCGCCGGCCCATCTCTGTCTTTTTCTCTTTCGCTACAACCAATTTTTAAACCGTTACCTCGCTCGCTCCCGAACCTACTACGCCGACCATTTTGCCAGCCAATGGACGGGAAATCCCAACGGTCTGATTCGCGCTCTGGTGAAATGTTCTAAAGCTCTGGTCAAACAGGAGCGCCAAGCGGAGACCCCCGCCCTCTTTTTAGAAGGTCTCAGGAACTTTGGCGTCTACGACCCGAAAAGCGCTCAATCCTGCGAACGAGGATCTCATTTTTCTAGCCAGATCATTAGCCGACTACTCGTCTGGGATTGGTTTAACCCTTGGGCCCGCTGGGTCGAGTGGCGCAGTTCCCATCCCCTATTGGGAGAGCGAGTCCAGGTTTTGGGGCGCTACGCCGAGCAGTTGGATCTCAGTTGCCAATACGCCCTCGAAGAAATTCGCCGGGAGACTAAAACTCAGAAACTCAATGCCTATCCCGCTTTTATTCAGGATTGGTGTTTAGCGCTTTTTCCCTGGTTCCTCGCGCTCAGCGCCGCCTTAACCCCCAAATTTTGGCCCGACTGCCCCTGGCGCTTAGGCTCTGGATTGGCGCTTGGCTTCGGATGGGGTTTCCTGATTCAAACTTTTATCCTTCAACAACTGCCGCGACAATTGACGGCGCCAGAGGTTTTAAGTCTCTTAACCAGCGAGCAAACCAGCCCCCTCTGGGGCGCCCAGGTGCAATGGACCGGCAAACTGCGCCTACTGGACGCCCAGGGCTGGGGACGCCCAAAACTCTATTTCCACGACCGGAGCGGCGTCATTCCGGTGGTGTATCCCTACTGGCGGCGCTGGCTCCCGCCCTTTAACCCGCTAGATCAACAGATAGAGGTTTTTTTAAACGACGCCTGCGGAGTGACGGGCTATGTCAATCGGGGAATTACGCCGACCTTGACCCTAAAATTTCTCTCTCTCCCCACAGCCCCAGTGGTTCCCGTCTTTTTGCATCCCTATCTCCGCCAATTTTTGTTGGGCTTCGGCGCCGTTCTGGGAGGAGTAACTCTCTTCTTATCGGGGGGTTAATCCAGGGTCACCCCTTCTCGGCGCCCGTGATCAGTGCGTTGGTCGTACTCCTTGTCCCGTCGGCGATATTTTTCGATAATGGCTTGGGCGGTTTGGTTCGCCAAACGTTCTAGCTCGGAACAGGTTTTCACCGGCGCTAAGGTTAAGAGCGTCCGCTCAATGTCCCGAGCGCCGTAGAGTCCTGAATTTTTATGGTTTTCTTCGTGTTTAAACAGCGCCTGAAAATAGCGGTTAAATTTCTGGCGAGTTTCCGGCGTCGTCCCATGGGTCGGGGGAATTTGGGGCAGGGTATAGATTACCTCTAGGTAAGTCTTAACTTGGATAATCCGGCAACTTTGCGGCGCTTCTTGCCAATAAAACCGCCAACTGACTCTCCATTGGGTGTAGCCGCGGTATTTTTTGCCCTCAAAAATAATGGGAGAGCGGGCGTCCAGTTCCCGGGCCAGCTCTTGAGGACTACGGGGATAAATCCAATAGTATTTAAATTGGATCGTCGTCTTCGGCTCGGCGCCGAGGGGAAGCGCCCATCCCCACCAGACCAGCGCCGCCCAGAGAAGAGCGCGTCTCACAGTTTTCTCTTCCTTTCTATTCCCAAACCACTTGGCTCCGTTCCGCTAGCACCCGCCGATAGACCGCTTCGGTTTCTTCCGCCAACTTGGCCCAGCTAAAGCGCAGTTCTAATTCCCGATAGGCGTTGTCCACTAAGGTCTGGGCGTATTCGGGATTTTTCAGCGCCTCCACAATACCCCAGGCGAGGGAGTCCGGGTTGTTGGTATAAGTAACAATGCCGGTGTGACCGTGACGCACCACTTCCGCTAGTCCTCCAGTATTGGATACCACCACCGGCACCCGCGCGGCAAAACTCTCTAGGGCCACGATGCCGAAGGGTTCATATAAACTTGGAAAAACGGCGCAATCGGCGATGGTTTGAAATTTATCCAGATCTTCGTCGGACATAAAACCCGTGAACAAGCAATGCTCCCAAATGCCCAAATTCCAAGCCAACTGTTTCAGCCGGTCCGTATTGCCGCCGCCGATAATCACAAATTTAGCCTGCCCCTGAAGTTTATGGAGCACTTGGGGCGCCGCCGTCAGCAGAACGGAAACCCCTTTTTCGTAGGTCATCCGGCCGACGTAATAAACAATCTTCTCCTCCTCCAGGGCGTACCGGCGCCGGAAGGCCGGGTAATCCACCCCGGGATCTCGTTTTTTTTTGTCTGGGCGGATACCGTTATAAATCACGTCCATTTTGTCCCAGGGGGCGCCAAAGGCCCGCTCTAGTTCGTGACGCATGTAGTTGCTACAGACAATAACCCGCCAGGCGTTGTAGATTAAGACCCCTTCTTTGCCGGCCACATAGCGTTGGGTGTCGTTAAACAAACCGTTATGGCGCCCGTATTCCGTCGCGTGAATGGTGACCGTCAGGGGAATTTTAAACTGATGTTTGAGGGCGATGGCCGCGTCTCCCACCAGCCAGTCGTGGGCGTGAATTAAATCAAAAGCGCCGTTTTGGGCGATCAAACTCCGGCTAGTCTGCTCCATACTTTGGTTCATATTGGCCACCCAGTGCAAGAAGTCGTTCCCCTCCGCCACCTTGACTCGATAAACCTGAATGCCTTCCACCACTTCAAAATCCGGCGCTCGGTTAAATTCCACCGTAATTAAAGAAACTTGGTGGCCTCGTTTCACCAATTCGGGGTAGAGTTCCGCCACATGGCGGGCAATCCCCCCCACCAAGCGGGGCGGAAACTCCCAAGCCAAGACTAGTATTTTCATCAAGTCCTATCCTTCTCCGTCAACGCCAGGACAGCGACCCTACTCCTAGGGTTGGTCTATGAGTGTATCCTACTTGACGCGAACCGAAACAAGGGAATGAAGTTAAGCGCCGGAAGCGATAACCCATATTTTGTTCTTATTCGGCGCTTTTCTTAAGGAGCGGCGGCGCGGGAGGGCTGACGGCGGGGCTGGGGGGATCGTCCGGCAGAGCGGGGGAAGCGAGGGGGGACGGGGGAGGCGGGGAGAAAAGGGGGGACGGGGGAGGCGGGGAAGAAAGGGGGGACGGGGGAGGCGGAGAGGAAAGGGGAGAGGGGGAGGCGAGGGGTTCGGGTTCTAGGGTCGGCTCCGGGGAGGAAAGGGGGGACGGTTCGGGGGAAACTTCCGGGACGGGTTCCGGTTGGGGCGTCGGGACGGGCGCGGCGTCGGGAGTGGGGGTAGGTCGGGGTCTCGGGGTGAATATCGGGGAGGGGGACAGCGCCGGAATGGGGGTTAAGTCAGGGCTGGGGGTCTCTAAAACCGGGGGCGTTGGAGTCGGGGCCGGCGCTCGGCGCTTGGAGGCGAAGAAAAAACCGGCGCTAACGCCGCCGAGAATGACGGCGCCGAAAAGGAGGGGCAAGGCGAACCACGCGATCCAAGGGGAGGTTTCCGATTCCGGTTCCGCTTCCGTCAGTTGAGACTTACTGCCGGGGTAAACGGTGGAGCGCTCCGGCAGGGGAACGGGGCGAACCACCTGGGTGGGGGGCGTGACCGGAGTGTTCGGACGGGTTAGGGCGATGAGCGCCTCCTTGGCGGAGGGATAACGATCTCGGGGATGGAAGCGAATACATTTATCAATCACCGCCGAGAGGGCGGGAGCGGCCTGGGGCGCAAAGGCCCGCCAAATAATTTCCCCGGTTCGGGCGTCGGTTTCCAGATATTGGGGCGTTTTGCCTGTCAGCAAGAAAATGGCGGTTAACCCCAAACTGTAGAGGTCGCTAGAAAAAACGGGACGTCCGGCGGCCTGCTCCGAGGCCATATAGCCCGGGGTGCCCAGCGCCACGGAATAGGCGCTTTTGCCGTCGGGATTGACTAGGGTGCCCATGGCTTCTTTAATCACCCCAAAGTCAATCAAAATGGGCTTGTTGTCGGCGGCGCGCAGAATAATGTTGTCGGGTTTGATGTCTCGGTGAATGATGCGGCGCTGGTGGATAAATTTTAAAACCGGCAGGAGGTCTAACAGTAGGCGCTCGACCTGTTCGGAAGAGAAATTGCCTTGTTTCTCCTGAAGTTGGGTTAGGGTCGCGCCCTCGATCCATTCCTGCACGAGGTAAAAATTGCCCCCTTCGCTGAAGTAAGCGTAGAGGCGGGGAATTTGGGAATGATTTTCCCCCAACTCCTCCAGGGTGGCGGCTTCCCGTTGAAAACGATCCTGTAGCCACTGGGGAATTTCGGGGCCTTCGATGACGGGTTTAAGGAGTTTGATCACACAGCGCCGGGCGGAGGGCATGTGGGTGTCCACCGCCAAAAACGTTTCCCCAAAGCCGCCCCGGCCTAGAGTTTCTAGGATTTGGTAGCGGTTGTTGAGGAGGGGATGAGTCATGGGGCGCGGGGAAAAAAGCAAGACCTTATTCTAGCAGGCTCGATTCAGATATCAGATATCAGAGACCAGTTATCAGATTTTGAGGACGCGAACTGTTTCCATGTGGACGGGGCGGTAACTTTTAGCGCCGGTCTCCGTCTAGAGCCTCGAAGCCCGCCGTTGATCCGATATACTCAAAAAGCAGTCGCTTTCCGGCTCTCGTTATGTCTTTTCGTCTTTCCCGTTCGCAAATCCGGCGTTTTTTACCCCTTCTGCTATTGGCATGGGCAGGTCTGACCTGGAGCGCCCGCCCCTGGCGGTCGGTTCAGGCGCAAACAGCGCCGTCCAGTCCCATGACGGTGCGCTCGGATATTCAGGAAGCCAACTCCCAAACCGGAGTGGTCACGGCGAGGGGCAACGTGCAAGTTTATTATCCGGCTCGCAAGATGCAGGCCACCGCGGTTCAGGCCCAATATTTTAGTCGAGAGCGCCGGTTAGTCCTCAGCGGCAATGTTTACGTGCTTCAGGACGGCAACAGTATGCGGGCGGAAACCATGACTTACCTCATTGACGAAGGACGTTTTGTGGCCAACCCCCAAGTCAGCCAGCAAGTGGAGTCCATTTACCTCGTTCAGGAAAGCGAGGAATCGCGGTCCGGCGGCGCTCCCGTCGGGCCCCGCCCCCTGCCGGAGGACGCTTTGCCGCCTCTGCCCCCCCTCAACAGCGCCCCCTAACCCATCGCCGTGTCCTTGGTTTTAGAGAATATCCACAAACAATACGGCCGGCGCTCCGTGGTGAACCGGGTCAACGTTCAGGTTAATCCCGGGGAAATCGTCGGTCTCCTGGGCCCCAACGGCGCCGGTAAAACCACCACTTTTTATATCGCTACCGGATTAATCAAACCCAACCCCGGCCGGGTCTGGCTCAATGAGCGGGACGTCACCCACTTGCCCTTAAACGAGCGGGCCCATTTAGGCATTGGCTACCTGACCCAACAGGCCAGTATTTTTCGCCATCTCAGCGTCGAGGAAAATATTCTGCTGGCGCTAGAGCAAACCGGCGTCTCTTCTCCCCAGCGCCAACATCGACTACGGCAACTGTTAGGGGAGTTTCGCCTCGAAAAAGTGGCCCGGACAAAAGGTTCTCAGGTTTCCGGGGGAGAACGGCGCCGGACGGAGTTGGCCCGGGCCCTGGCGGTGGGAATGACCGGCCCCAAGTTTTTGCTGTTGGACGAACCCTTCGCGGGGGTCGATCCCATCGCCGTGGCGGAAATTCAGGGGTTAATCGCTCAACTGCGGGAGCGGGAAATGGGGATTTTAATCACGGATCACAACGTGCGGGAAACTTTGGCTATTACCGACCGGGGCTATATTATGCGGGAAGGTCAAGTTTTGGCTTCTGGCAGCGCCGCGGAACTTTCGGACAATCCTCTAGTTCGTCAATATTATCTAGGGGAAAACTTTCAGTTTTAACAAAATGTTGATCCACCCTCCGGCTCTCTCGGTTAAACCCCCTAAATTCCCTTTTCTAAGGGGGACTAGGGGGGATAAAACCCAATCTTTTCCGTCTCCGAACCCCCGATTGTAATGGCCCTTAGTCTTCCCCGCCGCCGTTTGTTTTTTAATTTGCCCGGTCCCTCGGTGATGGATCGCTATATTTTTTGGGAGTTGCTTCTGCCCTTCCTCTTCGGCATGGGTCTGTTTAGCTCCCTGGCGCTGTCCATCGGCACCCTCTTTGATCTCGTGCGGCGGGTCACAGAATCGGGGTTGCCCCTGGGGATTGCGGTAAAAATCCTTGTTTTGCGCCTACCGGCCTTCGTGGTTCTGGCCTTCCCCATGTCCAGCCTCTTGGCCAGCTTAATGGCCTACAGCCGTCTCTCCAGCGATAGCGAAATTATCGCCCTTCGTAGTTTGGGGGTTAGCGTCTATCGGCTTGTCCTGCCGGCGCTGTTGTTTAGCCTCTTGATTACCGGCGTCGCCTTTCTCTTTAACGATCAGGTGGCGCCGGCGGCCAGCTACGAAGCCCTAGCGACCTTAGAGCGGGCGGTGAATCAGGATCGTCCCCCCGCTCAACAATCCAATATTATTTACCCGGAGTATGGAAAAATCCGTCAACCGGACGGTCAGGAGCAAACTATCCTAACCCGGCTCTTTTACGCCGAAGAATTTAACGGTCAGGAAATGCGGCGCTTGACGATTTTGGACCGCTCCCAGGCCGGGGTGAATCAAGTCCTGACCGCCCAATCCGCGACTTGGAATATCAAAGAAAATACTTGGGATTTCTATAACGGCACCGTTTACGTCATCGCGCCGGACGGCTCCTACCGCAATATTGTCCGCTTCAAACATCAACAATTAGCCCTACCGAGAGCGCCGTTGGATTTCGCCACCCGGGACCGGGGAGACGGGGAAATGAACATTGGTCAAGCCCAACGCTATCTAGAGGTGATCCGCCTCAGCGCCGATCCCAAAAAAGTGCGGAAATTAGAGGTGCGTATCCAGTCCAAAATTTCCCTGCCCTTTGTTTGTTTAGTCTTTGGTCTAGTCGGCGCCGCCATTGGCGTTAGACCCCAAAACACCAACAAAGCCACCAGTTTTGGGATCTGTGTGGGCTTAATTTTTTCTTACTATCTCCTCTCTTTTTTAAGCGAATCCCTTGGGATTTGGGGGATCTTAAGTCCCTTTTTAGCGGCTTGGGCGCCGAATTTACTGGGGTTAACGGCGGGGAGTCTTTTGCTGATTCAGTCCGCCCGCCTGCGCTAGTTTGGCTGGGAGCGCGTTCCCTGGGGGGAGAACGGATAGACTTGCAGAGACTTACGCCAGCGCCGCCAGGAGTCTAGGGTTTTTATACCAACTGTAGGGGCCTTCCAGCGCCGGCTCAATCTTTAACTCCTCCCGCCATTCCTTCAGGGAGCGCTCCATGCCTTCCTCCCATTTAATTGGGAATAAGGGTTTAGCCGCTTGCCCCATCTGGAGTCCTTGAGCGATTAATTCTAAAGAATAGCGCAGGGTTTTCGCTTCTTCTTCCACGCTTAAATCGTCGTTATGGAGCCGATCCGACATAAAGAATTTCCCCATCAGGGTTAACAAATCCAAAAAGCAAAAAGCCGGGAAGCGGATCTGGGCGGCGGTCACGGAAATGACGCCCAATTCCCCCAGGTTATCTAAGGAAAACCCTGTCAAGATATGGTGGATATCATGGGTTTTATAAACGCGATAGGAAATATACTCCGCGTCGGAATTAAACGTCGCGGGAGTCCGGTAAAATTGGGGATCGTAGCCCAGGGCGTTCAAAACTCTGGCGTAGGTTCCGCCGAGGGATTCCTTGGGCAACTTTAGCAGGGCCGCTAAGTCGTAGGGTTCCCCCACGAACCTTTCTTCCACCAGCCGCGCCGAAACCGGATCTCGCTGAACCGCCTGGACGCACAAGTTCATCGGCTGACTATTATTCAGTTTGTCGCTAATGTCAAAGACATTGCTCGTTACCTTACCGGCGCCGGCGGCCAAATCGACCAGTTGTAAAAATTGATCGACTTTTTCGGGCGTAATTAATTTGTTGATGTACTGAAAACTCATAATGTCTATTTCCGTGTCAACGCGAAAAGAGTTTAATGGTCAAGGGTCGCGCCGCCTTTCACCTTAGCGCCGACGGTCGGCGCCGCCGATTAACCGTCACAAATCTTTACTCGTCTTGGGCAAAGGAGGCTTGGGCGTAGGCGCTGGCTAAATGGGAACACCCCGCCGCGACGAGCGCCTGATCCCGGAGACGGCAGGAATCGCAACGGCCGCAGGGTTCGGCGTCGCCTAAATAACAAGACCAAGTTTTTTCAATGGGCACCCCTAGCGCTAGCGCCTGTTGAACAATTTCCACTTTGCTTAATTCAATCAAGGGCGCAATCAATTCAATGGGTCTGCCTTCCACCCCGACTTTGGAGGAGAGTCGGGCCAACTGTTGGTAGGCCGCGAGGTAATCCGGGCGACAGTCGGGATAGCCTGAATAGTCTAGGGCGTTAATCCCCAGAAATACCGCAGTGGCGCCCTGGGCCTCCGCTAGGCTCAACCCCAAGGCGATAAAGATGGTGTTCCGCCCCGGCACGTAGGTGGAGGGAATTTGACTGGGGTCTAAACCGGATTGGGGGATTTCTTGAGTAACGTCCGTTAAAGAGGAGCCGCCCCACTGGGCTAGGTCTAGATCGATGGTGAAATGGCGCCGAATTTGGAGACTTTCAACGATTTCCCCGGCGGCTTCTAACTCTCGCTGGTGGCGCTGGCCGTAATTGAAGGAGAGGGCTAACACTTCGTAACCCCGGCGCTGGGCCATGGCGGCCGCGGTGGCGGAATCCAGCCCCCCGGAGAGGAGGACGACGGCTTTGGGTTGCTCGGGCTTAATCATGGGTTTGGGTCTGATTGGGAAAGGTTTGCAACGCTAGGCCCCGCTCAAAAATTTCTTGGATCGGGAGCATTTCGCCGTCGGCGGTTAAAAACTGATGCTCCGCCGTAGCTTGGATAATTTCCCCACTATCCAGTTCATATTCAAAGACTTCCTGAAGTCCCCGGTCGTGCCATTGGGCGATGGGTTGGGGATAAAGTTCTCCCTGGGCGTTAACGCTGTAAACAGAGCAGTTAATTTCCTCGGCCACGATTTTGGCCAAGGGCAGAGCGCCGTATTCTCGGGTTAAAACTAAGGTGTCGCCGGTTAAACAATATTCGGCGAACTTGACCATTTGCTCGAATAAATGGGCGGCGACGCGGGTGGGGACGCCGTTTTTGGTGGAGCCGTCGATAAAAATTTGTTGGTGTTTCTGCATCTCCGAGGCTTTCTTTTTACCCATGGCCCGCCGCAGGAGATCCGCCTCCCCTAGGGAATAGCCCGCTAGATCCTGGGCCATTTTCATAATTTGCTCTTGATAGACCAAAACCCCATAGGTTTCGTTGAGAATTTTCTCCAGCAAGGGATGCTCGTAGGTGATGGCTTCCCGGCCGTGTTTGCGGTTAATAAAAATGGGAATCAACCCGGCGTCTAGAGGCCCCGGTCGGTAGAGCGCCAAAATGGAAGAAATATCTTCAATACCGGAGGGTTTTAGGTCTTTAACGATTTGTTTCATCCCTTGGGATTCCAGTTGGAAAATGCCTTCCAAATCCCCGTTTTCTAAAAGCTTATGGGTTTTCTTAATATCCTCCGGCAGTTTTTTAGTCGCGCCCTTGGCGATAATTTGCAGGGCTTTGCGCTCATCTAGAGGCAATTGGTCTAGATCTAACTCCACGCCCCGGTTTTGTTTAATCAGTTCTCTCGCTCTTTCCAAAGTGGTGAGGTTTTTCAGCCCCAAAAAGTCCATTTTCAACAGACCCAGGGACTCCAAATCCTCCATAAAATACTGGGTAATCACGGCGCCGTCGTTATTCTTTTGCAAAGGGACAATTTCATCTAAGGGTTCCGAGGAAATCACCACCCCGGCGGCGTGAACCCCGAAGGTTTTGTTAGTCCCCTCGATACGAATGGCCATATCCACCCAGCGCCGGACTTCGGGATCGCTGTCGTAACGGGCTTTAAAGAGAGGCTCCGGGGTTTGGTCGGAGATCATCACCTTTAACTTAGTCGGCTTGCCTCGGGAAACGGGAATCAGTTTGGCCATTTTGTCCGATTCCGAATAGGCGATATCCAACACCCGGGCAACATCTTTTAAAACCGCCTTGGAGGTCATGCGGTTAAAGGTAATAATTTGGGCCACATTGGCTTCGCCGTATTTCTCCGTCACATACTGGATCATCTCGTCCCGGCGCTCGATACAAAAATCCGTATCCACGTCGGGCATGGATTTCCGTTCCGGGTTGAGAAAGCGCTCGAAGAGGAGGCCATGGTGGACAGGGTCAATATTCGTGATGCGCATGGCGTAGGCCACCAAAGACCCCGCCGCCGATCCCCGCCCCGGCCCCACCGGAATATCGTGATCCCTGGCGTATTTGATATAGTCCCAAACCACTAAAAAATAGGTGCAAAAGCCCATTTTCTGGAGCATTTTCAGCTCGTACTCTAGGCGCTGCTTGTAAACTTCGGGAACTTCCGCCCTCGCTCGACATTTCAGGCGCTCTAGGAGACCGCCCCAGGCGATTTCCTCCACATAACTATCGGCGCTGTAATTGGGCGGCACGGGATAATTAGGAATGCGGGGTTCCCCCAAAATATGATAGGCTTCCACCTTTTCCGCCACTTCCAGGGTATTAGCCAGCGCCGTTTCAATGACGTCTTCCGGCAAATGATCCCGGAATAATAAGCGCATTTCCTCGACGGATTTTAAATACTCCGTGCCGCTGTAGCGGAGGCGCTTGTCCTCGGTGATTAATTTCCCGGTTTGAATACATAAAAGCGCGTCGTGGGCTTCGACGTCGTGACAGGAGATAAAATGGGAATCGTTGGTGGCGATGACTTTAATCCCCAACTCCTGGGCGATACGCACCAAATTAACATTCACCAAACGGTCTTCCACGGAGCCGTGGTCTTGAATTTCCAGATAATAATCGTCTCCAAATTCGTTTTTATACCACTGGGCCACCTGTTTAGCCCGCTCCAAATCTCCCGCCAAAATCGCCTGGGGCGCTTCTCCTCCCAAACAGGCGCTGGTGACGATTAAGCCTTCTTTATATTGGGATAATAACTCTTTGTTAATACAAGGACGGGCGAAAATGCCGGAGCCTTGAATGCCCTTTAAGTTAGAAATGGTGGTGAGTTTAACTAAATTTTTATAGCCCTGGGTATTTTTCGCCAGAACTACCTGATGAAAGCGCCGATGGCGTTTATTGATTTCAATATCGCCGTTGATCACGTACATTTCGTTGCCGATGATGGGCTTAATTCCCTTGGCGCGGCAGACTTTAATCAATTCGATGGCGCCGTACATGACCCCGTGATCCGTCAGGGCGATGGCGGGCATTCCCAATTCCACTGCCCGCTCCACCAAATCCGGCAGTTGGGAAGCGCCGTCTAGAAGGCTGTAGTCGCTGTGGATATGGAGACCAACAAAACTCATGGCGTTTTAGGCATAATCAGCCTTTTATCATAAAGCCTTTCCTCGGTCTTTAACGCCCCTCCTCCCCCGCCGGTAACGCGGCGCCGATGGCTTCATAGACCTTGCCCACCGGAATCAGTTTTAAACCGGGAGCGGCGCTGACGGCCTGGCCCTTGGGAATCAGGGCTTGGCGAAAGCCCAACTTGGCCGCTTCCTTGAGGCGCAGTTCTAATTGGGAGACGGGGCGGATCTGTCCCCCCAGACCAATTTCCCCCAGCAGAACCGTGCCGGGGTCCACCACCCGGTCCCGAAAGCTGGCTACTACGGCGATAGCCACCCCCAAATCCACCGCCGGCTCTTCCACCTCCAGCCCCCCCGCCGCCGAGACGTAGGCGTCCAGTTTAGACAACGGAATCCCCACCCGTTTTTCCAACACCGCCAGAATTTGCAGGAGCCGATTGTAATCCACCCCCGCGGTCGAGCGCCGGGGGGAGGGGTAGTTAGTGGGGCTAACCAGAGCTTGGAGTTCCACCACTAGGGGCCGGGCCCCCTCGCAGGCCACAGTAAAGGCGGCGCCGGGCGCCGGATCTTCCCGATTGCCGAGAAACAGTTGGGAGGGGTTGGTCACTTCCCGGAGTCCCGCTTCTACCATCTCGAAAATGCCGATTTCCTGGGTGGCGCCGAAGCGATTTTTAACGGACCGCAGAAGCCGGTGGGCGGCGTAGCGGTCTCCTTGGAAATAGAGCACCGTATCGACTAAATGCTCCAGCACCTTGGGCCCCGCCAGGGAGCCTTCCTTGGTGACATGGCCGACGATGAAGAGGCTGGTCTGTTGGCGCTTGGCCAGTTGCATGAGCAAACTGGTACACTCCCGCACCTGGGCTACGGAACCCGCCGCCGAGGACAGCGCCGGGTAGTAAATATTTTGGATACTGTCAATCACCGCCACCTGGGGTTGGAGCGCCTCCAGTTCCCGCAAAATATCTTCTAGGTTCGTTTCTGGTTGGATAAAGAGACAGGGATCGCTCTCCCCCTGGGGAATCCCCAAACGCCCGGCCCGGAGCTTAATCTGTTGCCCCGATTCTTCGGCGGAGACGTACAAAATTCGAGGTAGGCGCTGGGCCAACTGCCCCGCCACCTGTAGCAACAATGTCGATTTGCCAATGCCAGGATCGCCGCCGATGAGGATCAAGGCCCCCGGCACAATGCCCCCTCCCAAGACCCGGTCTAGCTCTTGGTAACCGGAAGGGAAACGCCCCTGCTCGGCTCCGCTAATTTGGGAGAAGTTGAGCGCCGTCGCGGCTTGGGGCGCCCCAGTGGAGCGGCTTTTAACTCCCCGACCGGGTCGGGCGCTAGAACTCGCCACCGGCGCCGCAATTTGTTCCTCCAAACTGCCATAGACCCCGCAGGCCGCGCACTTCCCGTACCACTGGGGAAACTCGGCGCCGCAACTCTGGCAAACGTATTGGCTTCGGGTTTTGGCCATAAATACAGTGTTCTAAACCCCGGATTCTACCCCGTCGGGACGGCGCTTAAACGCTGAAGGAATTTAGGGCGCAATCATGCGCTCTGGGCGCACTCGTTCGTCAAATTCGGCAGAGGTCATTAAACCCAGGGAAACCGCCGCCTCTTTGAGGGTTTTGCCTTCTTGGTAGGCGGTTTTAGCCACCAGCGCCGCCTGGTCGTAACCAATATGGGGATTGAGAGCCGTGACGAGCATCAAGGAATTTTCCAGATGACGGTGGATCTGCTCCCGGTTGGGGGTCAAGCCCTCCAGTAAATGCTGGCGAAAACTGTCGCAGGCGTCCGTTAGGAGCCGGACGGAGTGGAGAAAGTTATAGATAATAACGGGCTTAAAGACGTTTAATTCAAAATTGCCCTGACTTCCCGCCAGGGCGATGGCCGTATCGTTGGCGATAACCTGGACGCAAACCATGGTCATGGCTTCGCATTGGGTGGGATTCACCTTCCCCGGCATAATGGACGACCCCGGCTCGTTGGCCGGTAAATTTAGTTCCCCCAGACCGCAACGGGGGCCGGAACCCAACCAGCGCAAATCGTTGGCGATTTTCATTAAAGAGGTCGCCAGGCTTTTCAGCGCCCCGCTGGCGAAAACTAAGGCTTCATGGCTGGCCAGCGCCGCGAATTTATTCGGCGCCGAGACAAAGGGCAAGCCGGTTAGGCGGGCGATTTCTTGGGCGACCTGTTCCGCAAAGTCGGGATGGCTGTTTAAGCCGGTGCCCACGGCGGTGCCTCCCAGGGCCAGTTCCAGCAGACCGGGGAGGGTCTGTTCGATTTGTCCGATGTGACGGTTTAACTGGGCGACATAGCCGGAAAATTCTTGCCCGAGGGTCAGGGGCACAGCGTCCATCAGGTGGGTGCGGCCAATTTTAATAATCTCCCCAAATTCCGCTTCCTTCTGAGCCAGCGCCGTTTCTAGGTTAGCCAAAGCGGGCAGAAGTCCCTGGGTCAGGCGCTCCGCCGCCGCCATGTGCATGGCGGTGGGAAAGGTATCGTTGGAGGACTGGGAGAGATTAACGTGGTCGTTGGGATGGATCGGGTCTTTACTGCCGAGAACGCCCCCCGCCAGAGTGATGGCCCGATTGGCGACGACCTCGTTGACGTTCATATTGGTTTGGGTGCCGCTCCCGGTTTGCCAGACCCTGAGGGGAAACTGCTCCGCCCAGTCTCCCCGAGCGATTTCCTGGGCGGCCTGTTGGATTAAGCGACTTTTTTCCGGGTCGAGTTTACCGAGTCTTTCATTCGCCAAAGCCGCCGCCTGCTTGAGAACGCCAAAGGCCCGAATCACCTCCTGGGGCATCAAATCGTCGCCAATGGCAAAGTAACGCAAAGAGCGTTGGGTCTGGGCGCCCCAGTAGGCTTGGGCGGGAACGGCGATAGTTCCCAGGCTGTCGGTTTCGGCGCGGGTCTCCATGGGTCTTCTAGTCTTCGTAGTATTCCGGTTGTTTTTCGCGACGCAGTTCGGGGATATTGACCCGGGGGGGCTGGTAGGCCTGCTCGTCCGCCTCGTCCTCCCAGAGGTCGCCTTCTTCGTAGTTAGCGGAGCGCCGGGGGAGGGGCTTGCTCTCTTCTCCCCAGTTGTCCATCTCTTCCTCGTCGTCTTCGTAGTCCGTCTCCACATAGGCCGCCACTTCCGTCGGACGCCGGAGGACGGGGGCGGGGCGGGACTCTTCCCAGTCGTCTTCGTGCCAGCGCTCCTCCAGAACCGCTTCCGGTTGGCGAACCTGCACCGGGGGGCGGAGGGGAACGCCGGAGCCGAGCTGGTTTTCGGGGCGGGCGGCGGTCGGATAATACATTTCCTCCTGAGCTTGCTCCCAGGACGGGCGACCAATCCCTAGGCGCTCCAACACCCCCACCGTTAACTGGCTTAACCGTTCTTCGGCGCCTTCAAAGACAATCAAGCGATTGGGGCCGCTACTGACCACTTCTTCAATGGATAGCTCGTAGGTGCTAATTAACTGATCCGGGATCTGGGGATAGCCCAGGGAGGCGATGATAATGGAGGAGACCTTGCCGTCGTCGAGGTTAAATTGAAAATCCCGCACCCGCCCCAGGGGTTCCCCGGTTTCCGTCACCACTTCGCTGTTAATCAGGGGGGTGTAGTAGTCAATATCCACCGTTTCAAAAATATCCTCGTTCTCCACCAGGGCCACGTCCCCGGTTTGACAGAGACGATTCAGGAAAAAATACTGGGGCATGCCCGAGAGGGAGAGGATATTGTCCCGCAGTCCCAGGGCGACGATTTCCCGTTGATCGATATCGACCAACACGTCTTTAACCACTCCCAATTTTTTTCCCGTGTCGCGGGCGATCACCTGGGTGTTAATGAATTCGTTTCTCAGACGGATGTTGTCGATGCTCATTATGTTGGAAACAGACGTGGAGTCTAGGGGAACTCTGGGACAGAAACCAGCCCCAAAGGGCGCGTTCTGGGCATTTTAACCCCAGGGGGACGGATTAAGTAAGTCCCTATTCTAGCGAATCTCTTTCCTTTTCCGTCGAGGAGAAGGGAGGGAAATCCCCCCTAGATTAGCCGGCGACTGGATTTAAAACAATTGACAATCCCGAGATCCCAATTGTTTGAGCCGACAGAGGCGCTGGCTGAAATAATTGCCCCCGAGGCGGCTATAGTCGTTCCATTTCAACGTATTGACCTGAATTGACCATGACCAGAGGTAGGCCGCCTGGGTCAGCGCCTGCAAGGCGTCTAGCTCTACCGCCTCTAGGGGAGAAACCGATTGATACCCTTTCAGAAAGGCGTCCCGCACGGAGCGACAGAGACCGGTTTGCAGGGCCACTTGCAGAAACTTGGCCGCGTCGAAGGCCCGCCAACCGGCGCCGCATTGGTCAAAGTCAAAGAGCGTCGGTTGATTATCGGCGGTGAAATGGACGTTGCCGCTGTGGGGATCGCCCCAGCAGACGCTCCAGTAGGGCGGTTCTGTCGGCAGATGCCGGAGTTTGGCCTTAATTTGCAGACTGGTCGCCGTCAGATAGCGCCAGTCCTCGGGCTGGCTGTGGAGAAAAGGAGCTAAGGTTCGCAGAGGTTCGTCCACCAGATGAAAGGTGGTCAGCGCCGACCGGCGGCCCTCGCTAGCAAAGCTTTGACTCTCCCGATGGAGCCGGGCCACGGTTTCCCCCAAAATCCAGGCCTGGGTAATATTCAGGTCGCCCACCGCCACGGAACCCGGCGCCGAGGGAAAGAGAGCGCCGTAGCGGGAACCTTCCGGCGCGTTAAGGGTCGAGTAAGCTTGTCGAGAGCGGCTCGGCAGGGGAGCGGAAACCGGCAGGCCCCGTTGGGCGAGAAAAGTCAGCCAATCCAGTTCAAACTTAATTTCCCCCAAAGAGCGCCAGTGGCGATGGGAAACCCGAAAAATATAGGGTTCCCCTCGGGTTTCCAGGAGATAAACGTCGCTCAGCCCCCGATGCCAAAAGTGGCAGGCCTGGGGAGCCTCAACGGCGTAGCTCTGGGCGACAAAATCCGCCACGGCGGCGGGCGCCAGAGTGGAGCAAACCGTGGGCAACGGCTCCGGTTTGGGCCAAAAAGAATCCCAATCGAACGTCCAAGGTTGCGGAGAGGGGCGTTGGAAAAAAGCGGGGGAGCGGAGTTGTTGCATGGTCGGAATCGGCCCAAACGCTAGCCCCACCATAGGAGGGACGGCCCCCGGCCTTAGTAGCCTAAGTTACCGTTTCCCCCGTTGTTAGAAAAATTTACCTAAGCGCCGTAATGGATGAGCAACCGCTCAGGCGCCGAGGGAGCGCCTTCGAGAACGATGCCCCGCTGGTTGGCCGCTAGGTGCCGCAGGATTTTGTAGAGGGTTTCAATCTCTTCCTCCGCTCCGCACTGACGGGCCAGTTCCGGTAACGGCAGAGGCTCGGCGCTGTTTTGGAGGGTCGCCAGCGCTTTTTGTTGAAGTTCTAAAATTCCCGCGGCGGCTTTTTTCCCGGCCTCGACCCCCGGTTGGTGGTAGGCGTTGACGTTAACCAAAGAGGCGTAGAAACCCACGGCCCGCTCGTAGAGGGCGATGAGCGCCCCCACGGTTTTGGGGTTGACCTGGGGAATGGTCAAAGTGATGGATTCCCGGTGATTTTCGTACAGCGCCTGCCGGGTGCCCTGGAGAAAACCGGAGAGGTAGTCGCCGCTGGTGATGTGGGGTTCCACTTCCTCGGAGGCGCCGTCCCGATCCTCTAAAACCTCGATAAAGGTGGCGAAGAAATTAGGCACCCCTTCCCGCAGTTGTTGGACGTAGGCGTGTTGGTCGGTGGAGCCTTTGTTGCCATAGACGGCGATGCCTTGATGAACCACCTGACCGTCGAGATCCCGCTCTTTGCCCAGGGATTCCATAATCAACTGTTGCAGGTAGCGACTAAAGAGGAGCAGGCTGTCTTTATAGGGCAAAATGACCATATCCTTTTCTCCCCGACCCTTACCGGCGGAATACCAAGCTAGAGCTAAGAGTGCGGCGGGGTTAGCGCGAAGATCCGGGACGCGGGTGGCGTCGTCCATGATTTTGGCGCCCTCCAGCAAACCGTCAATCTCAATGCCTTGGAGCGCCGCCGGCAGGAGTCCCACGGCGGAGAGTTCGGAGGTGCGGCCCCCCACCCAATCCTGCATGGGAAAGATGGCCAGCCAATTCTCGCTTTGGGCTTGTTGATACAGTTTGCTCCCCGGCATGGTCACCGCCACCGTCTGGGGCGCCAGGTCTAAATTTTGGGCCGCGAAACGGGCCCGGACTTCCGCCAGACCATTGCGGGGTTCCGGGGTGCCGCCGGATTTGCTGGTGATGATCACTAGGGCGCTTTTCAAGCGAGCGCCGAGGCGGGTGAGAACTCGGTCAATACCCGCGGGGTCGGTGTTGTCGATGAAATGAATCTCTAGGGCGGGAAAATCCGGCGCTAGCGCCTGGGCCACAAACTGGGGGCCCAGCGCCGAGCCGCCGATGCCAATGGAAATAATATCGGTGAATTTCGGCGCCTGGGGCGGGGTAATCTGGCCCTGATGGATGGCGGCGGCGAACTGGCGGATTTGGGCCAGGGGTTCCGTAATTTCCGCTTTTAGCTCCGGGTTCGGCGCTAGGTCGGGGTTCCGCAACCAGTAGTGCCCCACCATGCGCCCCTCGTCCGGGTTGGCCACGGCGCCTTTTTCCAGGGCCTGCATCTCCTGAAAAGCTTTGGCAAATTGGGGCTGGAGGCTTTCCACCCAGCTTTCCTCAAAACGGACGCGACTGATATCGAGGTAGAGGTCTAAGCCCGGATGGTGGTAGAGCCAACGGAGGTAGCGTTGCCAGAGTTCTTGGTTTGTCATAAATGCCCACAGGAATCTTGCCAAGGCAATTATAGGAAGGAATGGGGAATGGGGGATGTTTCCCTCGGCGCTTCGGGGATGTTGGGGCCGCCCCCCCGACGTTCTGGCTACTGTGTATACACAAGTGTCAAAGCCCCCTCTAACTCTCCCTTGACAAGGGGGGGAACTAGCAATTTTTGTTCCCTCTTCTTGGCAAAGGACTGGAGTCGTTCCAGCTCCGCCTCCCGGTTCTGTTCCTGAGTCCGATGGCTCTGGGCATTGATAATCACCACCCCGCACGGAGATGGATCGCCATTGTTATTTTGTTCACGTCCTGAAAATACTTAGATAATCTCTAGGATATTTTGTAAGAAAATCTTGAGAGATTTAATATCTAAATCATCAAGCATCTAAATCATCAAGCTTACCCAATTTTTTAAGGACTAATTTCTTTTCGATAGTAGTTACAATTGGTTTGATAATGGATAGTTTTAATAATCCAGCCTTTGATCAATAAATAATTTCTGTTTCGCCAAATTGTAAAACTGTTGAGATTTGACTAGTGATAGCGGCTAAAATAAGATCTAGACGTTGTTGATTATACTGATTAGAACTAATAATAACAGTAGGCCGTTTTTTCTGGGAGGTTTAGTCTGTAAAGGGGATAAGGAACTAGGAGAATGTCTCCAAATTTATAAGTTGTCGTATTCCGCATCTTCCGCATTATCCCAAATTTTGGCTAAGACGGATTCTGAAAGTTTAGAAGCCGCAAGAGTCAGGTGGCGATCCGAGTTATTTTTCGACTGGGAAAGTTGTTCAATAAATTCTTCAAGTTTTTGGATTGCCTCGGGGGGAAGTTGGCGAATTTGCACGAAGATTCTCGCTTCTGTTAGGCTGTCGGTAGTCATGGTTAAATAGATGGAAAATGATGGCTTTCGGGGACTGAGAACAAGCGCCGATTAAACGGCGCCGTTATCCAGACAGGTTTATTATTCTATCTTGGGCGCCCAGACGATAGCAAGGCAGTTAAATTAGTTTACCAGAGAATCCTCCAGCGCCGGGAATTTTACCAGGGGATAACGCTCTTTCTGCGAAAATAATAAACCCCCTGGGTACGGGGGCTGAATCTAATGGAAACATCTTGGATTTGTTAGTTAAGCGCAACCTTCAACCCATTCTACTTCGGGAAATTTACCGACTCGCCATCGGGTGACTTTTTTACCGTCAGTTTCAAAAACAATACCGTAATTTTTATCTTCTCGATCTTTAGGCAAAAAGACTAAATATCGACCATTTTGTAGATATTTGTGAGGTTTTACTTGAATTCGTTGAGGATATAAAGGGCCCATTCAAGTCCGAAGTGCACCAGGGCCTGACTGAGAGAAGAATACCTCATAGGGGGTACAGTAGTCAAGAGATTTACGGGGGCGGTGGTTGAGTAAATTTGTTGCGTGTAATACTTCAGACTGTTTGACTAGT
>WGLZ01000049.1 GCA_016471375.1 Cyanobacteria bacterium RI_101 | reverse complement strand
GCCCCCTTTTTACTAAACGAGGGTCCCCAAAAGCGGTTCCTTGAATTGTTTCAGCGTGAATGATGATTGGGTTATTCATGAGAACTGCTACTTTTAAGGGACAATCCTAGTCTAAGCTCAACTTGTGTGTACACGGTAGCCTTTCCAAGGGGGGTTAGAGGGGACCTGGACACTTGTGTATACACAGTAGCTTGCCAAGGGGGGAAACAGAGGATTGCGTTCGCGACTCATCCGTAAATGCTATAGAAGTTGGCAGAAACCCCCTTAAAATCGTCTCTAGGACTCCGCCAGCAGATCGATGATTTGACGGGCGAACAAGTGGGCGTGGCCCCCTGTGCGGGCCGTGACCAAATCCGCATCTACGACCACGTCGGCGTCGGTATAAGCCGCGCCCATATTGACGGCGTCGCCGTAGAGATTGTTATGGCAAGTCAAGCGCCGATTTTTAACCAACTCCGGCGCCGCGGCGACTAACCAGAGACCGTGGCAAATAATGCCCTTGAGGATTTGGGGCTGGGCGAAGGCTCGTTTTAAAAAAGCCGTGGCGGGAGCTAACTGCTTCACGTCTTCGGTATAGCGCAGACGGTCGGAGACCATCCCCGCGGGGACGATGATGGCGGAGTAAGCGGCGAGTTCGGCGTCGTCGATGTCTTCAAAACTTTCATGACATTCAAAGGGCGCCTGATATTCGTGGCCCTTAAAGGTAAGGGAAGCGTTGCCCCAAAGTCGGCTCAGGAAATGAAGTTCGGCGCCTTCCTCCGGGAAGCGGTAGCGATAGTACCAAATTTCGTGCTCATAGAAGTCGCTTTCGATGAGAATACCGATTTTTTTGCCCTGGAGTTTCATGGGAGGTCAACCTAGCGAGGGGGAAACGGCGCCGATCTGGAGCAAACCGCAAGGGTATGATAGACAGCAGTGTACGACAGAAATCCGTCTAGGGAACCATGAAAATCGCCTATTTTGACTGCCCAACGGGAATTTCCGGGGACATGTGCCTGGGGGCGCTGGCGGATGGCGGGGTTCCTCTGACCTATTTAGAAGCGAAATTAGCTCGCCTCGGGTTGGCGGAGGAATATCGGCTCAGCGCCGAAACCGTCCGGCGCCGGGGCCAGCGGGGAACCCAAGTGAAGGTGGAGTTGTTAACGGCGCCGGGAGTCCGTCATTTAGCGGAAATTGAAACCCTGATTCGTCAAGCCGACTTTTCTCCCAGGGTCGAGAGTCAAAGTTTAGCGATTTTTCGGCGCTTGGCCCAGGCGGAGGGCGCCGTCCACGGTATCGAGCCGGAGCGGGTGCATTTCCACGAAGTCGGCGCGACGGACGCCCTCGTGGATATTGTGGGAACTTGTTTGGGGTTGGAGTATTTAGGAATTGGGCAAATTTATTGCTCCGCTTTTCCCACTGGAAGCGGCGCCGTCAAGGCCGCCCACGGCGAAATGGCCGTTCCCGTCCCCGCGGTGCTTAAACTCTGGGAACTCGTCCAAGCGCCGATTTACGACAACGGCTTAACGGGGGAACTGGTCACCCCCACCGGCGCGGCGATTGCCACGACTTTAGCCCGGGGTTTTGGCCCGGCGCCGGGATTAACCCTCGAAAAAATCGCTTGCGGCGCCGGTTGTAAAGACTTGCCCAGCCCTAACCTGCTCCGGCTGTGGATCGGGGCGGGGGTTGAGGAAGAGTTGACGGAAACGATCCAAGTTCTGGAAACCCAACTGGACGACCTAACGCCCCAAGCCGTCGCCTACGGGATGGAGAAACTTTACCAAGTCGGCGCTCTGGAGGTCTTTACCCAGGGGATAGGCATGAAAAAATCTCGCCCTGGCGTTTTACTCACCGTTCTCTGTCGCCCGGAAGACGCCCCCCGGTGTTTAGACGTTCTTTTTCAAGAAACCACCACCTTAGGCGTCCGAACCCAGACCCAAACCCGTCATGTTCTAGAGCGGGACTGGGAAACCGCGGCGACTCCCTACGGCGCCGTCCGGTTAAAAATTGGCTACCGGGTTAAGAATGGCCAAAGAGAAATCCTGAACCGTCACCCGGAATTTAGCGACTGCGCCCAGTTAGCGGCGGAAACAGGAGTTCCCTGGCAAACGATCTACCAAGCGGCGCTCTCGGCGCCGAAACTTTGAGGAGTCGCGGAATCGGAGAAGTCGATTTTTATGCTGTTTCTCTCCAAGTTATTGCCCCTTTTCCTCTATCCCCTCGGATTAATCAGTCTGCTCCTAGGGGGGATGGGGGTCTGGGCCTGGCGTCGGCGCTCGCCCCTGCAATGGCCCCTCTGGTTAACTTTGGCGATTGTGCTCCTGAGCGGCAATTTTTGGGTGAGCCAGGCGCTGACGCGGTCTTTGGAACATCGAGTTTTAGCCCCAGATCCCATTCCCCCCGCGCCGGTGATGATTGTGCTGGGGGGAAGCACCCATCCCCGTTTACCGCCCCGAACCTTTCCCGAAGTGGCGGAGGCGGGAGACCGCCTGTTGCAAGCGCTAACGCTTTATCAGCAAAAAAAAGCGCCGTTAATTCTCCTCTCCGGGGGACGCATTGGCTGGATGGGCGCCGGAGCGCCGGAGGCGGAGGATATGGCGGAGTTGTTGGTAAAAATGGGCGTTCCTAGAGAGGCGTTAATTTTAGAGCCGGATTCCCTCAATACCCGTCAAAACGCCCAGTTCGTCAAACCGATTTTGACCCAAAGGGGCCTGACCCCGGCGCTGTTGATTACCTCCGCTTTCCACATGCCCCGAGCGTTGCGAATCTTTGAGCGGGAAGGCATCGCCGTCATTCCCGCGCCGACGGATTACCTCACAGTGACGGCGCCGGGGGAAAGCGTCACCTGGCAAAAATTGTTGATTTCCCTTCTGCCCGAGGCCGGGAATTTGGAAGTGACCACCCGAGCGCTCAAGGAGTATATCGGCTTGATCGTCGCCAATCTTTCCTCCTAGGCGACCATCCCAGAAACCCGCCGACGGGGTTTATGATGGAGAGAGCTTTGTTTGTGACCTGACCCTCTATTTGACTCGGCTCTATGACCGCCACTCTGACCGTCGAAAAACAAAAATTAGACCAGCCGCCCCTGCAAATTCACTATCTAGGGGATAAGGCGCTCCGGCAACCGGCTAAACGGGTCACCAAAATTGACGCCAGTATCCGCGCCTTGGCTAAAGAAATGCTCCAGACCATGTACAGTTCCAACGGCATCGGTTTAGCGGCGCCCCAGGTGGGGATTCATAAACAGTTGCTCGTGGTGGACTGCGAGCCGGATAAGCCGGAAAATCCGCCCTATATTTTGATCAACCCCCAAATTCTCCGGGCTAGCCAAAGCACTTGCGTTGTGGAAGAAGGGTGCCTCAGTATTCCCAATATTTACTTTGAAGTCACCCGACCGGAAGCCATCGAGGTCAGTTACAAAGACGAATGGGGCCGCCCCCAGCGCCGTCAGTGCGACGGTCTCCTCGCTCGGGTCATCCTCCATGAAATCGACCATCTCAACGGCGTGGTCTTTGTGGATCGGGTTAACAACAATCTGGCGCTGGCGGAGTCCCTGAAAAAAGAGGGTTTTTCTTTGCAAGCGGTGAAACCGATCCGTTAATCCTGACCGGGGCGATAGACCGATTGAGATGAGCCGCCGCAGATCACTTTTGATGCCCACAGATAACCTTTCGGCGGTCGGCTCCATCGATTTGTTGTCTCGCTTGGCACGTACATTTCGTTTAGTTTCCAATCATGTGCAATGCCTCGATCCAGATCTTGAGTTCTTGCTCAGCCAGGTTTTTATCAGTCAATTCCTGTTTCTGGTGGGCAATGTAGGTATTCCGAAAATCATTGATGCGGGTAACAATTTCCAAAAACTTACGTCCGCCCTGAAATCTCAACTGAGTCTGCAAGGCTTCAAATACCCCCCCTATTTTTGTAGTGTCATTGAGAGCGTAGTCTAAACACGATCGCAGCAAGCCAATCAGCGATAATCCATTGTTAAAAACCAGCGTCCGCTTCAAGTTTTGGGCGAGTTTTCGGTAATAGTCCTCTGATTTACGGTCAGCGCCGTCCAAATAGGGAGTAAACCAAGCTTTTTGGTCATCCACGGCAACCGGCATCTCAGGTTGCAAGCGCCGCGCGAGAAAGCCTTTAGCCACTTCGTCCAGGGAACCCAGTAGCGGGGTAAAGACTGGAGCGTAATTCATTCCCGCTTTGTTTTCAAAGAAGCGATAGAGCATGATAGCTTGATCCGCGGCGCGGCGATACCGGGAAGGCAGGGCGTTGAGAATGGCCGGATCAATCAGGCTATCCACCCCAGTCCCTTCTTCGTCGGCTTGCCCCAAGTTGGCAAACAGAGGCAAATCCTGAAACTCCTCAGCCTGGAACAAGTTTTGGAGCGCCGGAGCGCAAGCGCGGGCAAGTTCGGCCAGGGTATCGCCCGCCATCCGTTCAAAGACGCCTTGGGGAATGTAGAGATAGCTCCATTGAATGCCCTCACCCCCAGCCCCTCTCCCAACTTGGGAGAGGGGAGCCAGAGAAGCGGCCTCGCACCAGGCGATGGCCGCTTTGGCTTTTAAGGGCACATCCCGGTCTTCTCGTCCTTTGGTTTCTACCAGATAGTAGTGACCATCAATCGTGCGGACAAAGAAATCGGGGGTGTAGAAGGCGAGGCGATCGCCATTGGCTAAGTAATCAATCCGCAGGCATTGGGAGCCGGCGTTTTTGGCAAAGGCCGCCACATCGGGGGCGCGATCGCAGAACTTGGCGACCGCCACTTCTAGTTCTCGATTACAGGTGACCAAGTTAAACAGGGTCTTGGCGGCCTCTAGGGCGGGGCGGCGTTCGCTCAGGGTGACTTGAAAAGGTTTCCAGGCGTTCAGGGATTTGGGCGGTTCAACCGTCAGTCGTTCTTCGCTGGTGGTGGCGCGGCTACGAATCAGGGGGACAAACACTGCCCGCAGATGTTCGCCGACATCGGAGTCAGCTAATCGAGCCACTAGAGCCGTATCAAACAAGGTGGTTTTTTGTTCAAAGAGGATTTCTTCTAAAAACGTCTGAATGAGCGGCGCTAGGAGGGGATGGAGTCCTCTCAGTTTGCAAATGGTTTCCAGTTGTTTGACATAGTAGGAAACGGCGCCAATGCCCGATGCCAGTAGGGGCAGGTTGAGTTGCAGTTTCTCCACCACTTCGCCTGTAAACAGGTGTCGTCCCTCATACTGAATTTCGTTGTTGCCCTGTTTGCCTAGCGGTAACGGTTTGTAGGGTTTGAACGCCTTTTTCACATCCTGAATTGTCAAGCCTTCTAGCTTGGGCACAATCCGAAAGCCAGCGGAAAGGGTGGGAATCTGGATATTCAGAGCATTCACATCTTTATGGCTCTCGTCGGGGAAGATGGAAATTGTGGTGGCAGGGACGCGATCGAGTTCCACAATTTCTAGCGGCAAGCCTTCTTGAGCGAGTTCTTGCTGATAAAGGCTGGCAAAGGCGGGATGTTCGACCACCGTCACCAGTTCGTTGGCTTGACCGGGGGGAGTCATACGGCGCAAGCCCCGACCTAGAGTTTGTTCGGGCAGAATATTGGCTTTAGAACTATAGGGACGCAGGGGCACGATGGTGGTCACATTGCGCACGTCCCAGCCTTCCCGAAGCATCAGCACCGAGACAATGCAGAAATAGGGACTAGCATTGCTATCCAGTTCTCGGCTCAGTTTTCGCAAGGCTTTGAGGTCATCGTCGCTGATGGCTTTTTCGTCTTCGACAAATTCATAGCGAGCCTCTTTCCCCCGTCCCACCTTTTTCAATTTGCCCTTGAGGTTGGTGTGTAGGTTAATGGTTTTGCCGTTGAGTTGCTCGAATGAAAGATCAGTATTAAAACGTTGAGTAATTTGATCCGCCGCCTCCGTGTCGTCGCACATGATAAACAGGAGGGGCTTTTTGCCGCTGGCTTGCCATTCGTTACGGCTAGCTTGCCAGCGTTCGTACCCTAGTAGTAGATGCTGTTCCCAGCGGTAGGCGGCGTTATTGTCGGCTTGTTCGACTAATTTGCGGCTGGCTTGTCCAATCAGCGGGGTTTTCACAATCCCGGCGTCTACGGCTTCCCCGAGGGGCGTATCGCAGACGATATGTTTAAATAATTGCCCCTTGTTGTCTTTGGGCGTGGCGGAAAAGTCCAGTTGCGCCACCAGTTTACAGCCGCTTCGGGCCAAAATCGTTTCATGCAAACTGCAGATCGCTTCATTCCAAGCGGAGCCAGAGTCCCAAACATGGTGGGCCTCGTCGTTGAGAACCATCACCCGAGAATGGGCCGTAATTTTCTCCCGGAGCGCCGCCCCGGTGTCCAAGGCTCTGGTTTTAGAGACCGTCGGCCCCATCCATGCGTAATTATCGTCCTCGGTTTTCTTTTTGCGTTTGGCGGCGTCGTAGAGGCGATGAATATTGGTGAGATAGAGCGTCCCACCTGTAGCGGCGCCGCTGGCTTCGTCTTGTAAGACGACGGAGAGATTCCAGTCGCCGCGCCATTCCGGGGGAATCAGGGGGTCTTGGTCAAAAATCTTGCCGTCGCCAAAGTCTTCTTTGAGGCGCTCGTACACGGTCAAGTTAGGCGCAATCACTACGAAATGCCGCGCCATCTCCGAGTCGGATTCTCGCAGGGCGTGGAAGTAGCTCCAGACCACGCACAGGCTCATGGCCTTAGTTTTGCCCGCCCCCGTGGCCAGTTTGAAGGCGTAGCGGCTCCAGGCATCTTCGTCTTCCGTGATACCCAGGGCTTGCAGTTCGGCATTCGCGCCGCCAAATTCGGCAATGATTTGGGACAGGCACTCGATCCGCCGCACTTCCTTGAGGTAAATCAGGGTTTCTACCGCTTCTCGCTGACAGAAGTAGTAGCGAAACTCAAATTCTTCACGACCCACTCCTGACCCCTCCAAGGAGGGGAGAAGACGATGATGGGCGCGGTTAAACCAGTGATTAAGGAGTTGAATCGTAGTATCGCTAGCGCCGATGTAGAAGGCTTCCCGCCATTCCCGCAAGGCTGAGCGTAGGTTATTGACGACCTCAATGGGGGAGGCTCGACGTCCCTGTTTCACCACTGCGGGGTCGCCGGACTTTTCTGCCCGAACGCGATGGGCGTTGGGTTCTTGCCAAGGGGTAAACAGGGGTTCAAGAACGGTGGGGTTAAGGGGCGTTGAAGTCATGGGTTAAGCGATGGCAAATTCTGTAAGGGGACGTTTGCTGGGATGCTGAAAACCCAGTACAATGTCCTCGGGGGTGACTCCCGCTTCTAGTAGATCGTTGGCAATGCCCTGTTTCGTCCAGTCTTCTTCAATCCAAATTTTACCGTCCTTCAGTCTGAGGTAAGCATTTATACTGAAATCTCTCTGCTTGTCATTCCAGCCAATACTAAACCAGAAGTAATGATTGTGTTCTCGATCAAAAGCAATACATTCCTGCACACCCACTTGATTTGAGTCTGCCGCCCAATCTCGATATTCGGTCAGAATTTTTTCGATGATTTGACGATACCGAGTTAACTTAGCCATTGTACAATCTCCTGTTCATCAATATTGACTACGAAAAATTTCATTTGACAGGAACGAACTAGAAATTCAATGCCTTCGCGTTTAAAAAAGTTGTTGTAGGTAATGTCATCAATGGCGAGGTAGAGATCATATTCTGGGGCGGTCTCTTTAAGTAACATTTGATAGACTTTATATTGCCCCAGGGCCAGATGAAAGTCGGTCATTAAGGAACGTCCAACAAAACTTTTAATCTCAACTACAATTTTTTGCCCCTCGCGCTCAATGGCAATGGGGCGTTCGGCGGCAAGATCTGCGTACAAGTCAACATCCTTGTACTGAATGCGATAGGGATCAGCAAGGATCACCCAATGATCTTTAATCAGAGATATTTTGACGGCATCGTGGTAATAGTCTCTGGCAGGCATTAGATTTAGACCTCCACTTCTACGGTAATCGAGGTGTCGCAGCCGAAGGTATCGACAACTTTGACGCAGGCAGTGTATTGACCGGGTTTGGGATAGATATAGCCGGCGTCGCTGACGGTTTTAAGACTGCGATCCTTGCGGGTGCGATAGTCTTGCCAATCGTGGGTGAAGGGTTTGCCCGGTTGCCAGTTGAAGTCCACGGCCCAAAAGTCGATAAAGTCAAAGCCGCTTTTGATGGCCCGTTCTTTGATCGCTTCTAGTTCTTTGGCGGGGACTTCGGCGAGGGAGGGCAGGAATTGGGTGAGTTTGATATCTACGGTTTTACCCTCACCCCCAGCCCCTCTCCCAGAACGGGAGAGGGGAGCCGGATCTTGTTCCCCTTCTCCCCGCTTGGGAGAAGGGGTTAGGGGATGAGGGCTTTTCCGATAAACAGGCTCAGCCGCCAACACCGCCACTTCCAAAAAGGGCGGCGGCGCTTTGCGATTTTTCTCCATGATTTCCCGAGGAATCTGGACGAGTTTGAGCTTGACGCCCAACTCCTGCGCTAGGGCGTTCACCAGCAGATGCAAATCCATCTCAAACTCCCAGGCAAGGCAATAGCACTCGCGCCCCCCCGCCAGCGCCGTTGCTTGGGCCACCTGTTTGGCTTCTTCCCGGGTAAAGATGGAGTCGATGCCGTCCACATGGCAAAATGCCCCGGCTTTGCGCCCATGCAGTAGGGGAGAAGGCGCATTGGTCAGCGCCTCGGCTTTGAAAAACTCCAGAATCACCCGTCGATGTTCCTCGTCGGCGCCCTGCAAGCGGTCTTTTTGCCACCACTGCCGCTCATAGCGCCCCAAATTATAGACGTCAAAGGCGCGGTAGGGTTTGGACTCACTGTGCAGTTTACGCTGAAGCTCAATCATCCGCTTGCGCGACGTATGAATGGCAAACCGCCCTAAATCGCACATCAACCACCGGCGCCCCAACCGCTCCGCAACGGCGCCGGTTGTCCCCGATCCACAGAATGCGTCCATCACTAGATCGCCCTCGTTGGATGAGGCTTGGATGATGCGTTCTAAGAGTGCTTCGGGCTTTTGGGTAGCATACAAGGTATCTTCAATTGCTTGTGAGTTTACAGGGGCAATATCCGTCCAGATATTATCAATTACTACCCCTTTTCCCTCATGAAGATAGTTTTTTATTCTAGGCTTGGCGTTGGGATTATCGGGGAAACGAACTCTGTCTTCAGAAATTAACTGATGCAACCGTTCCTGAGAGTAGGTTCCAATATTATCCCAGTAATACAATCCTCTTTCATCTTTCTGAGTAAATCGTTTTTTGTACTCTTCGGAATAAGGCTGATATTGAGGCTCATATTTGCTCCCACTCATTCGATAGAACAGTATGACATCATCAACAGATAGCCACTTATTTGATTTTGCTTTTCTCCCACTTTGCATTCTTTTCCAGACAATCTGGCACATAAAACAATCACGTCCGAAAACGTCGTCTGCCACAGATTTCAAATAATGAAGCATTCTGGCATCACAGTGAATGTATACGCTTCCTTCAGGATTAACCATCTCCTTAATAAGGATAAATCTTTCTGACATCATATGAAGATATGAATCTGCTCCCTTACCCCAAATATCTCGATAGGCAACCATTTCAAGAGTTGATTGATCTTTCTCGATCTGTTCGGATTCTTCCCCAATCTGAACCTGCATCGAAAAATCGGCGCCGACATCAAAGGGCGGGTCAATATAAATCAGATCCACCTTGCCCTTAAACTCCCGGAACAACGAAGCCATCACTAACTTATTATCGCCCCAGATTAAGCGATTTCTAAAATCATCCTGCCGCTTATTTTCCGCCTCAAATAAAGAAAGCTGTTTCTTCGCCTCCGCCTCCCGGCGCGGTTCATCAATACTCTCAATCTTTTGTAAAGGCATCGCGCACCCGGCAATATCCACCTCCCGGCGCTGGCCATACTCATCATACTTACCCTCCCAGACTAACTCCGTTCGCATCTGGGACAACGGATGGGGATTGTGGGGGCCGTAGGTCGGTTGAGACATCGTGATAGAGAATCGAAAGAAAGGTTGTTGCCACAAAGTTTCGTGTTTCTCGGCGCTTACCGTCGCAGGCGCTAGGAGCAATTAGCCGACGGAACTCAACTCATATTTTAGGGCTATAATCTCAGTCGGTTGCAGTACAGCCATTGCATACTCACGTCCCTGTAAATCAGCAAATTCCACCAGATAACGGGGCGACTCGCCAGGGTAGATCTCAACAATAGCGCCCACCTGACCAACCGGTAGCCGTTGGATTGATTGACAGTTAGGATCAACTAATATAAGACGATCGCAAGTTATGGGACTGATATTGGCAACGGTATCAAAAATTTTTAGTTTCATAATTCTTACTTGATAAATGCGGAAACTAAGCGAGGATTAGGTTGATTGTCCGTAATTTCCCATAGAGTGCGCAGGATAATGACATTCTGGGGATCGGGAATTTCCCAGTCAACTTTATACAATCGACCAAACTCAGTGCTGTCTTGTTGAATCACCTCCCCTTCAATGGCTACTTGTATAATCAATTCTCGCAAATCATCGGCATTCTCCGCTGTGATTCCTAACGCTGAAGCAAAGACTCTCGCCTTATGTTTGCCTGACGAATGATTTGGGTTTAGACAGTAATCTGTTAGCTTTTCCATAGGAATAATGGCAAATTCTCCATTCGGTAGCTTCATAGACTCGCCACACTCATCGAAAAATCTGCGCCCACATCAAACGGCGGGTCGATATAAATCAGATCCACCTTGCCCTTAAACTCCCGCAACAGCGAAGCCGTCACTAACTTATTATCGCCCCAGATATTGCCCTCAATTATAGTCGATGCCTAAAATGCCGCCAAATTAAGCTCTTTGCCGGATGAAATTGGGGCGATCGCTGTGGTAGATGGGAGAGGGGCGATTGTCCTAGCAGAAGGGACAGGGGCGATCGTAGAGATTCTTTACTTTGGATGAGTGGCTTAAAGCGCGGCCCCCAACCCAGGACTAAAGCGATAGACCTGGACGCTTTCCTGTTCGTTGGGATCATTGCGGGCCACCAGCGCCAGCGCCGCCTCGGTTTGACTGAGGTTAACAGGCTGGTGGGGCACGCCGTTGGGGATAAAGATAAAGTCTCCCTTTTGGTTGACTACGGATTTAGCCAGGTTTTCGCCGTAGAAGGTCTCCACCCGACCCTCCAGCAAATAAATGGCGGTTTCATAGCCGTCGTGGTAATGGGGTTCAGCCTTAGCGCCGGGGGGAATCACTACCAGATTCATCGATAATCCCTGGGCGCCGGCGGTTTGTTCGGAAATGCCCACAAAATTGGGTAGGCGCTGGATGGTGTCCACGGTTTCCGCGGGGCGGACGGTGATAATGTCTTGCTCTAGGTTCATGGTTAGGGAAGGGCTTGGCAAAGGGACTTTCAGGATAACAAAGACCGGGTTAACGCCAGCGCTTCGAGTTGGGCCTTCTCAGTCAAGGGAGAGAGGGTTTCCCCTAGTTCTAGGTTAACCGTAGCGAGTTTTAGCCACCAGGCCTCGGGCGCTTTGCCGTAGAGCCATTGACTCAACCGTAACAGTTCCCTCGGGTCGCTGGAGTGCCCTAGGGTTCCCAATCCCGGCGCCGGGGTTAAGCTTTCAACTATAACTAGGGGAGAGGATTGCAGACCGGCGTCCAGGAAAACGACTTTTTCCCACTGAGCGAGATCCGCCGCCAATTCTGGGGTCAACTGGTGACAGGCTAAAACCGCGACTCCCGGCCAGGCTTCTCCCTGAAGACGCTCCGCCAAACGATAGCCGGCGCCGTCGTCGCTCCGCAGGGTATTACCGTAGCCAATAACGCCTAGGCGCTCCATCTTAGTCTCCCGGAATTAATCTCCTAGGGCTGGCTCTTCCGTCGTAATCAGGTTTAAAAACGCCTCCTCTAGGGTGGGACGAACTCGACGCATTTCCCAGAGTTCAAAGCCTTGGGACGTTAACCATTGGGCCAAGTCGGCGCCGAGTTCCTGTTGACTCAGGTTCTGCGCGGTCACGCCATAGCGCCGGGGCCCCTGGGGGGAAGAGACGGGTTTGATTTGGGTCAGACCTAACCCCGGTAGAGCGCTGGTTAACGCGCCTAATTTTTCGATGTCGCCGCTGACCTCTAGGGCATAACCGCCCTGCCCCCCTAACTCCGACAGTAAATTCTCCGGCGTATTGGTGGCCACCACCCGACCCTGATTGATAATCACCACCCGGTCGCAGGT
Source organism: Cyanobacteria bacterium RI_101 (assembly GCA_016471375.1). Lineage (GTDB taxonomy): Bacteria > Cyanobacteriota > Cyanobacteriia > Cyanobacteriales > Microcystaceae > Synechocystis. The sequence continues at coordinate 86,121 of WGLZ01000049.1, read as the reverse complement.
CATACTCACTTCCGGCAAAATGTGGGTGGACAGAATGATGGTGTGCCGCTGGGCCAGACTTTTAATTAAGCGCCGCACTTCGATAATTTGCTTGGGATCCAGCCCCACCGTCGGCTCGTCGAGGATAATCACCGGCGGGTCGTGGACAATGGCCTGGGCGATGCCCACCCTTTGTTTGTAGCCCTTAGAGAGTTTGCGAATCAGCGTCCGGCGCTTGTCCGTCAGTTGACACCGCTCCAGCGCCGAATCCACCCGTTGGCGGCGCTCTCCCGCCGGGACTCCCTTTAGGTTGGCCACAAAGGCGAGAAAGCTCTCCGCGGTCATGTCGGGATAGAGGGGCGGATTTTCCGGCAGGTAGCCCAGGCGTTGGCGAGCCGCCAAGGATTGCTCATGGACGTCAATCCCCTCTAAACGGGCCGTGCCCGCAGTGGCCGGGATATAGCCCGCCAGAATGCGCATGGTGGTGGTTTTACCGGCGCCGTTAGGGCCGAGGAATCCTAAAATTTCCCCGGTCTCGACCCGAAAATCCACATCTTCAATGGCGGAGACGGCGCCGTATCGTTTACTAAGATGTTCGACTTCAATCATATTTTTTAAGCTCCAACGCAACGCCTAGCGCCCCACATTAGCATTCTCCTGACGCACTTGGTCAAGAACCGACTCCACTTCTTGGGCCAGGGCTTTTTCCCCTTCCTTGTTGAGCAGAAAATAGGACTCTTCTAAGTATTTAATCGCCGGATAGTATAAGCCTAAGTCCTTATAATAAACCCCCTTATCGTAAAAATTGAGGGCCAGATTGAGAGCCACATTATCTTTTTTAGCTAAGTTATGCCGTAGTCGCGGCTCCTGGGGGGACGGGACGGATTGGGGCAAAATTAACTTCTGGGCGAGGGGAAGTTCCGGCGCCGTTTGAGGCGAGTCGGAAGCGGGGATAGTTTCAGATTGGAGGGGAGATGGGAGCGGCGCCGGAGTCTGAGCTTGGACGGCCGCCTCTTCCTCTTCGCACAAGGGGAGGGCCGAATGGGGCGGCGCTGTTTTCTGGGCGGCGTCCAGCAACGGATCGCTCTCCGCGAGGGCGCTTTTTTCAATACAATTAGCGGGCAGGGGGGAGGGAAAAACGGCGCCGGAGCTACGGGGTTCGGCGAGTTCCTCGGCGCTGGTCTCGGGTTGTTTCAGAGCGGGCAACTCCTGCCAAATAAAACCTAAAATAGAAAAACTGCCCACTAGGGACAAACCCCCCAGCAGAAGACGGGAATGCTCCTGAAAAAAGGAAGGACGTTGAATCGGCGCCGGTCGGGGAACAATAGCGCTCGGGGTAAAGTTTTTTTGCAGGGAACGAGGCAGGCGAACCGCGGCGGCGCTGGGGGGAGGGCCCGCCGGGGCGGGGCGGTGATACGCTTTGGCTCGCGCTTTGGCCCTACCCAAAAAGCTGTGGTCAAAAATATCGGTTTTGAGCTGGGATTTCCGTTCGCACCAATAGCACTTGCCTTCTCCCCGATGATAAAGATGGCTTTTCACCGTGGAACAAACGGTTAACTGGGGAATCGCTTCTTTAAAGGCGGCTTTCCAGTCCCCCGGCGTCGGCCGGAGTTGGGGATTGCGGGCGCCGTCGTTGAAACAACGCCAGAGACACCGTTGGAGCGCCGGGTGAATAATGGTGATGGGAATGGTCAGACGGGAGGGACGAATGAGACTTTGCTGCCCAAAGGCCCAATGACCCTGACGGATTAGCTCCGTTTGCTCCGGGGTTTCCCCGGCGTCGATCCAGCGCCCCTGGAACGGATGACTGCCAAAGAGGAGATAGTAAATAATGACGCCGAGGCGAAAGCGGTCGTGGACTTCCGTTTGATCAATCTGGGCAAAGTCCTGACCCAACAATTCCGGGGGGGTAAAGCCCTCGGAGCCGACCAAACAGCGATAGGTTAACCCGGTTTTGGGGTTAGTCACTTGAAAGGAATCGGTGTCGATGACGCAGGGCACGGCCCGATTATTAATCAAGATATTTTGGGGTTTAATATCCCCGAGCACATAGCCCGCTTCGTGGATGGACTCAATAATGGCGCAGATATTGTGGGCGGTGGTGTGGAGAAACTGCCAATCTATTTGTAAGCCGATTTTTTTGCGACGACTGGGGTTATAAACGTCGATTAATTCTTTAGAGCCTTCAATCCGGGGCATTAAAAATCCCACCGCCATCCCCACGGAATTGAGCACTAGGGATTGGGGCCAGGCGAAGGAAAGCCAGTTTTGATCCGGGTTGGGGTTGCGGGGCGCCTGGTGGAGCATTGTCCGCAGTTTTTCCTGACGCCCGAGGGTGGGGTGATGGTAGATTTTAGCCAAAATCTTGGGATCGTCGGTGATCCAAACTCGGCCCTCCCCGCTAGAAGCCAATAACTGCTTAAGGACGACGGGGCGCTTGGTGGTGGCGCAAGAATATTGGGACATGGGCGGAAGGGGAATCTCCAAAACCGAAGCTCTAGAGGCGAAAATAAAAGGGCGAGGAGAGGAGCGGGCCGCTGTAAGCTGTAGTATATCGAAAAAAATCCTAGCTTCGTTGGCGTTCTTCCCTAGCCCTATGGTTTCCTCCCCTCCCGGCGCCCCGACCTACGCCCCCGCCGTAGTGGCCCGAGCCGAGTTGGCTCTCCGGGCTAGCCCTTTTCAGTTGGGGCTTCTGCGAGCTTTGGCGCAAGATAGTCTGTCCCTCGGCGCCGCGAGCGGAGAGCCGGGCTACGCCTTGGGTTATACCCGCCGTCCTCTGGGGGAATCTCGGATCGAGCGGGAATTTAACTGGCTGATTCAGGTGGGTCTTCTGCGGCGGGAGGTGGACGGCCAAGGCATCACGGACCGGTTTCGACTGACGCCCCTCGGGCGAGAAATTCTCCAAAATTGGCGTTCCCTCGACGCCTGGCCCCCGACCTCTTGCCGAGAGCGCCTGCAAAATCGCCTGCGGCGGGTCGCCGCCGGGAGTTTTTAGGGTAGCGCTCTTATGTTGCAATCTTGGGCGGCGACGCTTGTCCACTCCCTGGGCGCCTTTCCCGAGGATTTGTCCTTTTCCCTCAGCGCTTCGATTCTCTGGGTGGCGCTCTATCTGGGGATTTTATTGGGTCTGGCGGAACTGCTCAACCGACTGACCAACCATCCCGGCGAGTTGACCCGTAAATTAGTTCATATTGGTAGCGGTCAGGTCATTTTGCTGGCTTGGTGGCTCCAGATTCCCGGCTGGGTCGGGGTTTACGCCGGTCTGCTGGCGGCGCTGGTGGCCTTAACGTCCTACTTTCTCCCCATTTTACCCAGCCTCGAAAGCGTGGGGCGCCGGAGCGGGGGCACTTTTTTCTACGCCCTCAGTCTGGGGGGATTAATGGGCTATTTTTTTAGCCGGGATCTGCCCCAGTTCGCGGCCCTAGGAATCATGGTCATGGCCTGGGGGGACGGGCTGGCGGGAGTCGTGGGACAACGGTGGGGGAGCCATTCCTATTTGATTTGGGGACAGAAGAAAAGTTGGGAAGGCTCCGGGGCCATGGCGGTCGTTAGTTTTCTCATCGCCTGGCTGATCCTCGGCGCCGGCGCCGGTTTTAGCCCCGCCGTTGGTTTAACCGCCCTGGCGGTGGCGCTGACGGCGCCGCTCTTAGAAACGCTATCCTGGTACGGCGTGGATAACTTAACGGTTCCCCTCGGCGCCGCGGGGTTGAGCTATGGACTGTGGCTTTATTTCGCTCAGTTCAACTGGCTCGCCTAAAAATTGCCGATTCTTGTCAAATCCGTGGGACTCTGTTATAGTTGTTAATCGTGCGCTAAGAAAACGGGTCGCTAGCTCAGCGGTAGAGCACTCGGCTTTTAACCGATTGGTCTTGGGTTCGAATCCCAGGCGACCCATAGGCGAAATCCCCCATCGCCATGAACGTTTTACCTCCTCCTCAGACTGTTCTCGAAAAATTGGAGCAAGGGCGACAGCGGGCGCTGTTAGCTCTAGTCCGGCGAGCTAAAGAATGCTTATCTCTCGATGGTTTATTCGAGACTACCGTCGTCGATGTGCGGGAGTTATTAACCGCGGACCGGGTGGCCATCTATCGATTTTTACCGGGACAGAATTGGCAAGAGGGAGAGTTTATCGCTGAATCGGTGGAGCCTCCTTTCGGCTCCATTCTGGGTTATCGACTCCGGGACCACTGTTTTTCCAGTCAGTATTACGAAGCATACCGTCAAGGTCGCGTCTGGGCGATGACGGATTTGGCACGGTTGAGAAAGGACGAATGTCATTGGCAAATGTTGGCTAGCTTGGGTCTTCAGGCCAACGTGGTCGCGCCCCTCGTCGCCAACGGCGACCTCTGGGGGCTGTTCACCGTGCATCAGTGCCAAGCGCCGAGGGAGTGGAAAGGGGAAGAATTGGCCTTTATCGAACATCTGACTCTCCATCTGGGTTTAGCCATTCAGCAAGCCCAACTGTTAACGGAGCAACGGGAACAATCCCGGCGCCTAGCGGAGCTTCTAGAGCGCCGCCGGGTGAGCGAAAAAATTCTGGATCAGACTAGACGTTGCGCCAATTTAAGCCAACTCTTCGCCAGCGTGGTGGAGGATGTCGGCCGGGCGCTGGGCGTCGATCGAGCGGCGATTCTGCGTTGGGGCGCGCAGGGGTCGATTCAGGGCGGTAAAATTTTGGCGGAAGCCTGTTTAAACCCCCTCGCGGGTTCCCTCCACCAACAGACTCGCGGTCTCGGGGATTGGGACGCGTTGTTTTCCTTGAAGTCTACCCTCGACGCTGTGGCGGACTGTGGGCGGGAAACGACCGACCCGGCCCGGGCCCGACAGTTGCGAGATCTGGGCGTCGGCGCTTTTCTTAATGTTCCGCTTTTAGAGGGGCAAACCCCCTGGGGCGCGCTCAGCCTCCAGAGTCGGAACCCCCGAATTTGGGCGCCGGAGGATCGGGAGTTTTGTCAAAAAATCGCCCTCCATTTGGGCATTGCCCTCCACCAGCGCCATCTCCTGATTCAAGCCAAAAATAAGGCCGCTTCCCTAGAAACCCTCCTGGCGGAGGTTCAGACCCAGAAGGAAGAGCATCTCAAGGCTCTGCAACGGGAGAAAGCTCTGGGGGAAGTGCTCGACCGCATCCGTCAGACCCTAGAGCTAGAAACCCTGTTTCAAGTGACCGCCACGGAAATCCAGCGCCTGTTGCAGGCCGACCGGGTCGCTATCCTCAAATTTGACCCCGACTCCGACGCCCGACAGGGTCGGTTTATCTCCGAGGCGCTGGCGGTTCCCCAGATTGCCTCCCTCCGGGGACAACGTCTAGATCCGCCCCTCTCTCCGGCGCTGAGCGCCCATTTTCAACGGGGGCTTCTCTTGGCGCTGGACGATACCCAGGAACGTCAACTTTCGGAACATTCCCTCCGCTTCTGCGCCCAGTTCCACGGCCGGGCCTACCTAGTGACGCCTTTACTGAAAAATAAGCAGATCTGGGGACTGTTGTGTATTCACCAAGCCGAACGGCCCCGGGTCTGGCAGAGCGGCGAGATTGAATTTATTCTCAAAATCGCGCTTCATCTGGGCGTCGCCCTCCAACAGGCGGAACTGTTGCGGGAAACCCAACGGCGCTCGGAGGAGTTGCAAAAAGCCTTGGCTCAAGTCGAAGCCCAGAAGGATAATTTAGCCCGCATCGCCGAGGAGGAACGGGCCCTGGGGCGGGTGATTAACCAAATCCGCCAAACCCTAGATTTAAACACCATCTTTAAGACCACCACCGCGGCGGTGCGCCATCTCCTCAACTGCGACCGGGTGCTGGTTTATCGCTTTGAAGAAGATTGGAGCGGCGTCTTTATCTACGAATCCGTCTCCCAAATGTGGCCCTCTCTGCTGGAGGAGCAACCCCGCCCGCTCCAGTGGCAAGACACCTACCTGCAGGAAACCCAGGGCGGCCGTTATCGGCGTCAGGAAAGCTGGGCCCTAGACGATGTGGAGACGGCGGGTCTAACGGACTGTCATCTAGAGATTTTGCGGAATTTTCAAGTGCGGGCCTGCGCGGTGACGCCGGTCTTTGTCGGCGCTCAGCTCTGGGGTCTGTTGGGGGTTTATCAAAACAACGCGCCCCGGCGCTGGCAGGAGCGGGAAGTCCATTTATTGGAGCAGGTGGCCAACCAATTGGGTATCGCCGTCTATCAGGCCCAGTTGTTGGAAAAAACCCGCGTCCAATCCCGCGATCTGGAAAGCGCCCTAGCGGATATGACGGCCATTATGGACAACCTAGCGGACGGTCTCTTAGTGACGGACGTTTTCGGACGGATTACCCGCTTTAATCCGGCGCTGTTGTCCATGTTCGGCTTAGAGGAGATGGATGTGCGAGGCGCTCGGGCGGCGGATGTTTTCCCGGAAATTCAGGTTAACCTACTGGAAAAAATCGAGCGCCAAACCCAGCCGGAGATTACGGCGCTCCTCAGTTTGCGGGACCAGAGGGAAGGCCAGGCGCTGGCCACCAGCGTGGTCAAACCGGCCCAGGGCGCCGAGGGGCCCCAATGTTTAGGCTCCGTGGTCTTGATTCGGGACGTGACCAAAGAACGGGAAATTGAACGCATGAAAACAGACTTTCTGGCCACGGTCTCCCACGAATTGCGCACGCCGTTAACCTCTGTCCTCGGCTTTGCCGCCGTCATTCAAAGCAAATTAGAAACAGTTATTTTTCCCCAGTTGGATCTCCAAAATCCCAAGCTGGTTAAGACCGCCCAGAAAATCGGAACCAACCTAGAGATTATTATTCAGGAATCCGAGCGCCTGACCGCCTTGATTAACGACGTGTTGGATATCGCCAAAATGGAAGCCGGCGCCGTGGAGTGGTCTTTTCAGCCCTGTCAATTAGAGCCGATTATTCACCGCGCTATCGCCACCCTCGCCCCTCTCTTTGAGTTAAAACACTTGGAACTGGTCGCCCTCATTCCCGACCCCATTCCCCCTATCCTCGGAGACGAAGACCGACTTTTTCAGGTGTTTCTCAATTTACTCTCCAACGCGCTTAAGTTTACCGAAAAAGGGCGGGTCGCCTGCGAAGTGACGGTTTTAGCCGACAGCCTAGAGATTAAAATTAAGGACACCGGAGCGGGAATCGCCGGCGCCGACCTGGAGAAAATTTTTCAACCGTTCCAACAGGGCGGCGACGTCCTGACCAACAAACCCGCCGGAACCGGTCTGGGCTTGCCGATTTGTAAACAAATTATCGAGCGCCACGGCGGAGAAATTTGGGTGGAAAGCCAGTTAAATCAGGGCAGTCAGTTTTGTTTCACCTTACCTTTAGATTCTCCGTCCTAAAGCCATGACTTCCGCTAAAATCTTAATCGTCGACGACGAGCCGAATATTTTAATTTTAATGGAGCAGGTGCTGGAAGATTTAGAAGAAAGCGCCGGGGTAATAATCTTAAAAGCCAGCGATGGGGAAGCGGCGCTGGAGATTATTTTTCGGGAAAAACCCCAGTTGGTCTTCCTAGATGTTATGATGCCTAAAATCAGCGGTTTAGAGGTTTGCCGTCAGGTGAAACAAAACCCTGACTATCAGGACATTTACATTATTCTACTCACCGCCAAGGGCCAAGAATACGACCGAGAAATGGGTCTAGAAGTCGGGGCTGATTGTTATGTTACCAAACCCTTTCGTCCCCGAGATATTCTCCACCAAACCTGTCAAGTTTTAGGAATTCACTGAATATGAATGAAGACGCACTATTTAAAGTACTAAGTCGACAAAACAAGGACACCTTGCTTGAGTTGCTACGCTTAGCTTATGAGGAACTTAGTTCTCGACAAAAACGCTACATTTTTGGAGATCTGCTCAAGGAGTCTCAACCTTCAACAGTTTCGGCGCCGAATGTTATCCAGGAATCAGAAGAGTTTTTTAAAGACTCCTTGGATGGGGTCTATTATGCCTACTTTGAAATTAATTCTAAGAATTTTTCTCACATTCCCGAAGAAACAGAAGAATGGTTTGAAAAGCTGGGGGAGCTTTTGGAAGCCAGCGCTCAGTTAACCCGACAGAAAGAGCACCAAGCCGCGGTGGACTCGTTTAAGATTCTCTACGAACTGATTGCCAAAATGGAAAACGGCGACGACATTATCTTTGCGGACGCATTTGGGAGTTGGATGATTCCCGGTCAGGAGCGGGACTTTCTAGACGCTTATATTGCGTCTTTGTCCGAAGTTAAGACGCCGGAGGAATACGCAAGAATAGTGACGCCTTTAATTGAAAGGGATAGCTATTCCTCATTTTGTAATAAGGTTCATGAACTAGCCTTAAAGCATGGTAACGAGGAACAAGCGGAATCATTAATGGAAGCAATTAAAGAACAAAATATTAAGATCAAATGAAAGTTTCTTCGTCCATCTCAATAAAAATATTCCGCCCAACCCCTAGGCGACGCCCAGGGGAACCGGCGCCCAAGCGTCTGGAGCAATCCGCGCTTCTAGCTCCGGCGCCGGTAGAGGACGACTGATCAAAAAACCCTGAATCAATTCGCAATGGAGGGAGCGCAACAGTTGCAGTTGGAGATGGGTTTCCACGCCCTCCGTCACCACCGCCATCTCCAGCGCCTGCCCAAGGGCGATAATGGCGCGGATAATTTCGTAATTTTTATCCCTGGCTCTCATCTTTTTCGTGAAAGAGGAGTCGATTTTAATCACGTCGATGGGAAACTGATGGAGATAACTGAGCGCCGAATAACCCGTGCCGAAGTCGTCCAAACAAATTTGGATACCGGCTTGACTTAGTTCCTCTAAAATATTCATCACCTTGTCATTAGTGACAATCAATAAACTTTCCGTGATTTCTAGCTTTAAGTGACGGGGTTGGAGCTGATAGCGTTGGAGAATAGCGAGGATTTTTTGACTCAGGTTAACGTCCTCAAATTGTCTGGGGGATAAATTGACATTAACGCTCCAATCCCGACTGATTGCATGGCGCTCTTGCCATTGCCTCAGTTGACGGCAGGATTCCTCTAAAACCCATTCTCCGAGGGGAATAATTAAACCCGACTCCTCGGCGATGGGAATAAACTCCGAAGGGGAAATTAACCCTTCCCGGGGATGACGCCAGCGCAGTAGAGCCTCTAGACCCACGAGCCGTTGGCGCCCCAAATGTAAGATGGGTTGGTAGTGCAGAAGTAGTTCTCCCCGCTCCAGAACCTTTTTCAGGTCGCTTTCTAGCTCTAAAGCCCGCCGCGCTTGGTGATGGAGGGTCTCGTCAAAAACGCTGTAGCGGGCTTTACCGGCGCCTTTGGCCCGATACATGGCGATGTCGGCGTTGCGCAATAAATCCGCGGCGCTGGAACTGGCGGAATCCCCTAAAACAATGCCAATACTGGCGCTGAGGTGGAGGTGGTTAATTTCCGGCGGCGCCGCCTGGGCCAGTTCCAAGAGGAGTTGGGCGGCGACGGAGACAACTTCGCTCATCTCCTGAACGCCGTCCAAGAGAATCGCAAATTCATCCCCCCCTAAACGGGCGACGGTATCGCAAACTCGAATCAGGCGCTGGAATAATTGTCCGCAAAAGACTAACAGCCGGTCTCCGGCGTGATGACCCAGGCTATCGTTGATCAGTTTAAAACGGTCAAGATCAATGAATAAAACCGCGAATTGATAGTCGGGGAAGCGTTGGGCGTGGGCGATGAGTCTTTCGACTCGATCCATAAATAAGAGACGGTTGGGCAACCCCGTCAGGGGGTCGTGGAGGGCGTCGTGGAGGAGCTTTTTTTGGATTTTTTTGCGTCGGTTATTTTCCCGCCTCAGCTCCTGATTAGCCCGCTCGGTTTCTTCCTTGGCTAGTAAAAGTTCCTGGGTTCGTTGACTGACCTTTTGCTCCAGCTCATGGCGGGCGACCACTCCCCCTAAACTGCCGGCGATGGCTTTGAGGGTATAAATCTCGACGGCGCTCCAGTCCTGCTCCCGGTGGCAATCGTCAAAACCGATAAACCCCCATAATTTTCCCTTGATCATGACCGGCGCCGCTAGTAGGGAAAGAATACCCTGGGGTTGAAGAATCGCCCGCTCCGACTCTGGAAAATCCCTGACTTTACCGGCGATCTCTTCCCCCTGCCGCAGAACCTCGTACCAACGGGGGATAAATTCTTCAAAGACCAAATTTTGTAGGAGAGGGTTGTCAATTTCCGGGACAATGCCCTCGGCGACCCATTCCCACAATTGACTCGTGGCGGGTTTCTGATGGACGGGGTGGGGATGGATAACAAAGACATAAATCCGATCCACCCCGGTGGCTTCCCCCAGCGCCGCTAAGGCGCGATTGACCGCCAGGGTATAGTCCTCTTCCGTCAGCAAAGATTGGGTGACGTCCGCCACCCCTTGCAAGAGACGCTCTAGACGATGGGCCGGCATATCGAAAAGGAAGAGGTTGACAAAAAGGGCGCCGATAGTAGCGGTTAATAAATTTTAGCTAAGGACTCGGCGTCAGACTATGGCGATCCTATCTAAATTAGATTATTCCTTGTCCTCAGATGGTGGCCGCCGTTACGCCCTAGGACAAATTTCGGGGGGGGACGGGAGGCCCTTGATAAAAAGAGCGCCGTAAGCGACCCAAACCCAGCCAACCGAGAACGGCGCCGACTAAGAGTAGAGTTAACCCTAAAGTTAAAGCCGATTGACCGGCGCTCCAGGGTAAAGCGGTTAGGATCGATAAAGCTAGAATCCCCAAGCTAAACCGCAGGCGCTCTAGATTCTTGAGGGCGCCCCGGCAACTGGCGCAATGTTGGGTGTGGGAGTGATAGCGATTCAGGAGAACTTCGGCGCTTAAGGGGGCGGAAAAAGACTGCCCCGGGAAGGGATCGCCTTGGTAATGGTTGAGCCAATTACGATATTCCAGCACGAATAAATCCGCCTTGGTGGGCAAGTAGCAGGCCTTGGCGTATTGCTCGCTTCCTCCCCGTTGGGCGAGATAGCGCTCCTGGAAGTGGAGAAAAATTTGGTCGTCTTCCAAGACTCGATTTTGTCCCAGGTGGGAATACCAGCGGGGAGTCAGTTTGATGACGAATTTTGGGAACGCCGAGGCGAATTTGAAGGGAAAACGGGCGAAAAGACGGCATTCTCCCTTACGGATGGGAGTGGCGTAAACCACCGTTAAGGTGCGGCCAAATTGTTTAGAGGTGAGGTCGTGCCACATTAAGCTAGGGGCGATAAAGGTTGTGTCTTGACGCCCCAGGGTTCCTTTGCGGGGCCCTTCGGCCCACATACCCCGAAAGCCTTGGCGGTCGGACTGGAGAATTTCCAAATTCACGGGGCTGACGTTACCGCGTTTACCGACGGTGTTGTGGTGGGTGTAGGGAATATGGCTGGAATCTAAAACATTTTCCAAGAGGGTTAGGGCGTCGTAGGGCAGATCCCGGAAAATGTCGAGGCAAACCCAATCCTGGGGATTTTCCTCCAAGACGTCAACGAGCGGCAAGGGAACCTGCGGCGCTAAATCCGCGGCGCCGGCGAAAACAAAGAGCAAATCCTGGGCGCTGGCGGTGGCGAAGGGTTCCAGACAGGCCCGTTGGGAGGTTTGACCCTGACCTCCGCTGGGTTGTTGGGGAATTTCTTGGCAGGTTCCCTCCCCGTTAAAGGCCCAGCCATGGTAAGGACATTCTAAGAGTCCCTTCTCATTGACTCGACCCTGGGACAGCGGCGCTAGACGATGGGGGCATTGGTCTCGATGGGCCCGCCACTGATCGCCCGCGGCGTCCCACCAAATCACTAAGTCAATCTCCAAGAGGGTAAAGCGATAGAGCCGTCCTGGGGTTAGATCCGTTAGATAAAAAACGGGGTACCAGGCGCGGTGGCTATCGAAACGGGTCAAATCGGCGCCGCCTGGGGGGAGGGAAAGAGTCATAGAGGGTTAACCCCGAGGGTGAAGGGCGCGGGGGAAGGGAATAGCAGAGGACGTCGGGGTCTTAGATTGCGAACTCACTTCGGCGTCGCGGGCAACGATGCTCGTCACCCCGCCGGTAATTAATAAAAAGCCGGGGAAAATAGGGGCGTTGAGGAGACTATCAAATACAAAGAAAACCACGCACAATCCTAGAGCAATGGTCGGCGCCACCTGGGGATGGAACCAAAGTCGGGGCGGATAGCGCCAAGCGAAAAGTAAAATCAACGATGACAGGAACGTTCCATAGAGGGTGATTAATCCGAAAAGACCATTGACCCCAAAGGTAATGATCCACAAACTGTCCGTGACGGTTTTGATGGCGCCCCCCCAGCTGGCGTAAATTTCGGGACGATTTCGGTTCCAGCCTCCCCAGCCAAAGAGCCATTGCTGTTGAGCGTGGGCAATAAGTTTGACTTCTTCTTTAAACCGAAAACCGAGGGAGTTGGCCCGGTCGACGCTAATATTTTGCGCAATCCAATTGACGATACCGTCGCCATTAAACCGTCCTGTTGTAGCCAGGAACAAATAAAAGACAACCAATCCCAAGAGCAGCAAGACTGGTATTTTAGTTTTCCATGATTTAAGAATGAGTAAAATAGCTCCGCCCGCCAGAAGATAAATGTAGGTATTGGCTGATTGAATGGCGATAAGGGTAACGCTAAGAATAATAGCGTGGGTTTTAATCGGTTGTCCCCAAATTTCTTTAACTGAACCAGACTGCCAAAGCCAAAGCGCCGTCAAAGCGGCGCTAAACATAAACATCGCCACGAGTAAACCGTGATCCATGAACACCATCGGACGCCAGAGACCGAAACTTCTCCGAGCTTGGGCGACGCCGGAACCATGAGCGTAGGCGCCGTAGAGCAGTTTGTGGAATTGGGGACTCATTTTAATTTCCCACAAACAGAAGGGCACATAAATTAAGGCCCCTTTGACTAAAATTACGGCGGCTTCCTTCATAGCCGCTAGACTATTCAGGTAAAGACGCCCTAAAAGGTAGGGAAGTCCCCAAAAGGTAATATTATTCAGGGTGGCGTTGAGACCGTCGTAGAACCCTAAATCATTGGTCAGAGACGACCACATGCCGGCGCTACACCAGGCGACCATCAGCGCGTCGATCCAGTGGGGACGGTAACGAGCGAAACGCCTAGCGTCAAAGAGCAAGGTTCCTATTAAAATAACGTAACAAACGGCGACCATCCCCGCATAGTTGGGAATCAGCGGTAAATGAAACCCAACGGTGCGGGGTAAAAACAGATAACCGCCGATGAATAGTAATAAAATCGCCGTCCGGGAGGGATAGCGCCGAAACACCGCGTAGGCGACCGCCGGCAGGAGAGCGACTAAAACAAACTGAGCAAAAAGAGGCATGGAGGCAAAGGGAGCGGTTTAGAGACGCAAATGCCGTTGGGCAAGACCAATATTCTGACGAACCGACTGGGCGGATTGGTGAAGGGCGCCGAGTTCCCCTTCGCTGAGATTCACCTCCAAAATATCGGCCACCCCGCGACAACCGAGACGACAGGGAACCCCAAGGAAGAGATCCTCCAACCCGTATTCCCCTTGCAGGTAGGCGGCGGCGGGGAGGAGACGGGACTGATCCCGTAAAATCGCCTCCACCATAACACAGGCCGACGCGGCCGGGGCGTAGTAAGCGCCGCCGGTCTGAAGGAGTTTGACCACTTCGGCTCCGCCGTTGCGGGTGCGCTCCACCAGTCGCTCAATAACCTCTGGGGGCAAAAGCTCGGTAATGGGGACGCCCCCCACGGTGCAGTACCGAGGCAGAGGCAACATCAAATCCCCGTGGCCCCCGAGGACTAGGGTGCTAATGTCCGCGGGGCTAGCGCCGAGGTGAAGGGCGATAAAGGTTTTCAACCGGGAGGAATCCAAAACTCCCGCCATGCCCATGACTCGTTGGGGGGGCAATCCCGTCACTTGCCAGGTCAAATAGGTCATCACGTCCAGGGGGTTGGTGATGACGATGAAGAGCGCTTCCGGGGAATAGCGCAGGGCGTTCCTGGCGGCGTCCGCCACAATTTGGGCGTTGGTCAAGAGCAAATCTTCCCGGGTCATGCCGGGTTTGCGAGCTAGGCCGGCGGTGATGACGACAATACTGGATCCCGCCGTGTCTTCGTAGTCGTTGGTTCCGAGAATACGGCTATCGCCCTCCTCGACGCCCTGGGCCGAGGTCAAGTCTAGGGCGATGCCCTGGGGCAGGCCCGGCACGATATCTAACAAGACCACATCCGCTAGGTTTTTTTCCAGCAGGCGCTGAGCCAAGGTTCGGCCCACATTGCCGGCGCCGACGACGGTTACCTGAGAGGATTGGCAGGGCAAGAAAACGGCTTGGGAAAATTCCATAGGACTAGGCGCCGGGTTCCAGTTGATCGAGACGGAGCCAAACGTTGGGAGTCGGGACTCGGAAGCGCACGAGGGCGTAGTCGGTTTGGATATCGAGGATTTCTCCTGTGGTTTCAAAGAGATAGGGGGGAAAGCGTCGGTCGCTGGCCTGGGCTTCGAGGCTATCGGCTAGGCGCTCGCGGACGACTCGGATCAGAGAACCTTTCTTGAGGGGGGAAGTCATAGCGCGGAGGCGGAGAAAAAGGAATTTCCCTAAATTGTGACATAGTCGTCTAGATTTTGTAATTCTTATTTTTCTAACTTTTTTTCCGTCAAATTCCGCCGGTTTTCCCCAGTCTCAGGGGGGAATTTCACAGGGTTTTCCCCAGGGCGCCTATTCTATTTGACCGGCGCTCGGCTAGCGGCGCCCCTAGGAACGCCTAGCCCTAGGGAGATCTAACCCGGGGAGCCACTAGGGCTAGGGGGAAAGGAAAGGGCCGGTTCCAGTCCCTTGGGGAATTTGCCGGGGCTACCGAAGGAACGACCGCGATACGGAGTTTAGATAAAGTTTTGTAACAAAAAATGCCCTCAATCCCCTATTCTTTCGTTAATCTCTCCTGAAAGATTAAGACGACTTAACGTTTCCGAGGCATTGACAAGCCCTAGCTTTCCTCGCTAAAAAGAATGGGCGCCTATACCCAAGTCCCTCCCCCTAGGGTCTCCCTCTTCTCCGGTCGGTGGGATAAATTAACAGTCATTAGCCAGTCTTTTTGTCCTGCGAGGTTGTATCCTATATGAGCACGTCCATTAGCGTTTTTGCCGAAATTCCCGAAGATCTTCACGATTCCTTAAAAACTTATTTAGAAAAGCACCCCAACTGGGACTTAGACCGGGTTTTCTCAGCGGCTTTGTCCTTGTTTTTACTCCAAAACGAGGGCAACTTCAGCGCCGGGGGCGGCGGTCAGCGCCCCTGCGCCCGGGTTTATTTGGAAACGCTGTTCCGTCATCAGGATTAATCGGACTATGACGCTACGCCTCATGGTCGGACTGGGGAATCCAGAAGCCAAGTACGCCAAAACCCGTCACAATATCGGCTTTGAAGTCGCGGATCGTCTGGCGGAACAGTGGGGCGGCCTCTGGCAAGAAAATCGGCGCTTTCAGGGTTGGATGGCGGAGGCCGTCTGGCGGGGGCAGAAAGTCGTCCTCCTCAAACCCAGCACCTATATGAACCGCTCCGGGCAGGCGGTCAGGGCGGTGACGGATTGGTATAAGCTCTCGCCGGAGCAGGTTTTGGCAATCTACGACGATCTGGATTTGCCCCTGGGGCGCCTGCGTCTGCGGCTTGCCGGCTCCGCGGGGGGGCACAACGGCATGAAATCGATTATTAGCCATCTGGGAACCCAGGATTTTCCCCGGCTCCGACTGGGCATTGGCAAATCCCCGGACGGGCAGGAAACCGTCGGCCATGTCCTAGGACGCTTCGCCCCGCAGGAAATTCCCCTGGTGGAGCAAAGTTTAAAACTAGCGGTGGAAGTGGCGGAGAGCTGTCTCCGGGACGGCGTCCCTAAAACCATGAGCCTCTATAACGGCAAGGGGGGCTAAATAGGGGTATAATAGCGAACTGTCCATTTATCTCGTACGGGTTCATTCTGTGATTGTGTTGGAGGGGTCATTGGAGACCAAGTTTATTCTCAAAGTTTTGTGGTTAGATCAAAACCTAGCTATCGCCGTCGATCAGGTGGTGGGTAAGGGCACCAGCCCCCTCACGGCCTACTTTTTCTGGCCCCGCAACGACGCCTGGCAACAGCTTAAGGACGAGTTGGAAGCGAAGCACTGGATTTTGGAAACGGATCGCATCGAAGTTTTGAACCAAGCCACCGAAGTGATCAACTTTTGGCAAGACTTGAAAAACCAAAACAAACAAATTTCCATGCTGGAAGCCCAGAGCAAGTTTCCCGACGTGGTTTTTAGCGGCAGTAACTAGGCTTTTTCTCTAACGAGCGCCGCCGGAGCGGTTGAGCGAGTTCGGAAAACATGAGATATTTGGGGAGGCCCCGGCCTCCTTCTATTATTGATTATTGTTTCCCCCCTCCGCCTATGGACTGTCGAGTTTGCGATTCTACGGATTTAACCCTCGCCCTAGATCTCGGCGCCCAGCCCTGGTGTAACCATTTCCTCAAACCGGAAGAAGTGGGGCAAGAACCCTACTATCCCCTGCGTCTCCTTTACTGTAACCACTGCGGCGCCGTTCAACTGGACTATACCGTTAAAAAAGAGATCATGTTTGGGGACCACACCTATCTTTCCGGGGTGACCAAATCCCTGAGCGAGCATTTTCGCAGGGTGGCGGCGGAGGTGGATCAACGTTTTCTAGCCGGGCGGGAAAAGAAATCGGTTCTGGATATCGGCTCCAACGACGGCACCCAGTTAAAGCACTTCCAAGCTTTGGGTTACGAGGTTCTGGGGGTAGAGTCCTCTAAAACCACGGCCCAGATCGCCCAGGACGCCGGAGTGCCCACCCTGAATGAATTTTTTAACCTAGAGGTTGTCCAACGATTAGGGCGGAGCTTTGACGTCATCAACGCCGCCGGGGTCTTTTTCCATCTGGAAGAACTCCACTCCGTGACTGAAGGCATCCGGGCGGCGCTGGCGCCGGAGGGGGTCTTTGTCGTTCAGTTTTTGTACATGAAGCGGATTGTGGAGAATTTGGCTTTTGACCAGATCTACCACGAGCATTTGCTGTACTATAATCTCCAAACCATTGAAACCCTGTTGAACCGTCACGGTCTGGCGCTCTTCGACGCCTACCTCGCGCCGATCCACGGCGGCTCCATGATCGGCTTTGTCGGCCATCAGGGAACCCGGGAGCCGAGCGAACGGTTACAAGCTCTCCGGCAAGCGGAAATGGACGCGGGCAGTAACGAGTTAGCGACCTACCTCGACTTCGCCCAACGGATCGAGCGGATGAAGGCGGAAAATTTAGCCTACTTAGACCGAGCTAAACAGGCGGGTAAAACTGTCTGGGGTTTCGGCGCTCCGGTGAAGGGCAACACCTTATTAAATTATTTCGGCATCGGGACTCAGTATTTAGATTACCTGGTGGAGAAAAACGAACTGCGCAGGGGTCTCTATTCGCCGGGGATGCACATTCCCCTCGTCATTGAAAAGGAGTTAACCAGTCTGCCGGATATTTACTACGTTCTGGCGTGGAACTTTAAGCGGGAAATCTTGGCCAATAATCAAGCTTTACTGGACCGGGGCGTGGAGTTTTTCTTCCCCGTCAATCCGCCGGACGCTTAATCCATGAGCCTAGAACTGCGCAGTTACGTTTACCTCGACAATCTTCAATCCCAACACGCCGCCTATATCGGCACCGTGGCTTCCGGTTTTCTGCCTCTGCCGGGGGACGCCTCCCTCTGGGTGGAGGTGTCGCCGGGGATCGAGATTAACCGCATCACCGATATCGCCCTTAAGTCCGCCGTGGTTAAACCGGGGGTTCTCTTTGTCGAGCGCCTTTACGGACTGTTGGAAATCCACGCCAGCAATCAGGGGGAGGTGCGGGCCGCGGGCCAGGCCATTTTGCAGTACCTCAACGCCAAGGCCCAGGACTGCCTGAAACCCCAGGTCGTTTCCCAGCAAATCATCCGCAACATCGACGCCTACCAAGCCCAACTGATTAACCGCAATCGTCGGGGACACATGCTCCTAGCGGGGGAAACCCTCTTTGTCCTCGAAGTCCAACCCGCGGCCTACGCGGCGCTGGCGGCCAACGAAGCGGAAAAGGCGGCTTCCATCAATATTTTGCAGGTCAGCGCCATTGGCAGTTTCGGGCGCCTCTATTTGGGGGGGGAAGAACGGGATATTGTGGCGGCCTCCCGGGCCGCGGTGGGCGCCATTGACAACGCGCCGGGACGCTTAGCTTTCCAGGGCGCTAAGGAGTAGTCCCCTTGGCGGTCGGAGAAAAATTCCCTTACAATTCTTAACAAATCTTAATAAATCTCCGCTCCTCCCCATGCGACTCACCTGGCTCGACAGTAATTCCTGGATCATCGATCTCGCCGGTCAAAAAATCCTGCTCGATCCTTGGCTGGTCGGCTCCCTGACCTTTGGCAATCAGACCTGGCTTTTTGAGGGCAAGCGCCGCCAACCTCTGCCTCTGCCGACGGATATTGATTTAATCCTCCTTTCCCAGGGGCTTGAAGACCACGCCCATCCTCCCACCCTCAAGGCGCTTAACCAGAGTTGGCCGGTAGTGGGATCGACTCAGGCGGCCCAAGTCGTTCAGAATCTCGGTTATACCCAAGTCGCGGCCCTGAAACCGGGAGAGCGTTACGTTCAGGAAAATCGCTTTACTATCGAAGCCCTTCCCGGCGCTCCCACAGGGCCGAATCAAATTGAAAACGCCTATTTACTGACCGATTTAACCACTAACGAGCGCCTCTATTACGAACCCCACGGCTACCACGCGCCGGAACTGGCCAACTTGGCCCCGGTGGATACGGTTCTAACGCCCGTTCTGGGAATTAGTCTGCTGGGCGTTTTACCCGTTCTCAAAGGACAAGACAGCGCCCTGCAAGTGTGTCGTTGGCTCCGGCCCCGCTTTATTGTCCCCACCGCCGGCGCCGCGGAGATTGAGTATTCCGGTTTACTGACTAAAGTTCTGCGCCTAGACGGCTCCCTAGAGGATTTCCAGCGCCGTTTACAAGAGGCCGGCTTAACGACTCAAGTTCTCGATCCCCAGGTGGGACAGGGCTTGGATCTCAGCGCCCCTTCCTTGGTTTAACCATGAAAAGGTCGCGCCGGTCTAAACTGAGTCAAAGTCTCGGCATCGGCTTTTTCCTCGTTAATTTAGGCGCCGGAGTGGTGGTGATGGAACCGGGATTATTAAACCTACAGGATCTCCTCCGTCAGGCTCTGGAGCAAGTGGAACATTTCGGCGCCTGGGGCGGAATGGCCTTCATCGCTCTTTATATCCTAGCGACCCTCGCCTTTTTCCCCGGCGCGCCCCTGACCCTTGGGGCTGGGGTTCTCTTTGGCGCCGTTTGGGGGTCGGTTTACGTCTTCATCGGCGCCACCCTCGGCGCCCTCGGCGCTTTTGGGGTCGGGCGCTACTGGACCCGGCGCTGGGTTCTCAAACAAATTAGCGGTCATCCCCGTTTTGAAGCCATCGACCGGGCCGTGGGGCGGGAGGGTCTGAAAATTGTTTTCCTGACTCGCCTTTCCCCCCTGTTTCCCTTTAACCTCTTGAACTACGCCTACGGCGTGACGGGGGTTTCCCTCCGGGACTACGCCCTCGGCTCCCTCGGGATGTTGCCGGGGACGATTCTCTATGTCTATCTCGGCTCTCTAGCGGGTAATTTAGCGGCCCTCGGCGCCGCGCCCAGCGCCGAAAATGCCCCGCTCCAATGGACTCTGCGCTTAGTGGGTCTGGGCGCGACCCTGGCGGCGACCCTCTACGGCGCTAAAAT
Source organism: Cyanobacteria bacterium RI_101 (assembly GCA_016471375.1). Taxonomy (GTDB): domain Bacteria; phylum Cyanobacteriota; class Cyanobacteriia; order Cyanobacteriales; family Microcystaceae; genus Synechocystis. The sequence goes on along the minus strand of WGLZ01000049.1, from coordinate 66,426 downwards.
CGCCAGGTCCGCCCTCGATCAATCCCTCCGGGACGCTCCCGAATAGAACGCGCCCATGCTCACAATTTTTGCTCGCTGGTTGGGAATCGGTTGTCTGCTCCTCTTGACCCTCGGCGCCTGTCAACCCGTCTCCGCCCCCTTGGAATTCGCCCCCGACGGCCCGGTGGTGCGGGCGGCGCTGACCTACCAACTCCAAGAAACCCAACGGCGCTTGAGCGAACAACTGGAAACCCCGGCGCCGCAAGTCGAGTTGAGCAATATTCGCGTGGAAACCCTAGAGCCGATTTTGATCCAAAAGCTGGCGGCCTACCATCTGCGGGGGCGCTACGACCTCTCTCTAACCCTTCCTCGTCAACATCAAGCGCAGAAAAATAACCGCTTTGAAATTTACCTCCAGCGCCAAGAAGAGGGGAAAAGCTGGCGCTTATTACAACGGGAGGTTTTAGCGGATCAGACGACGCAGTGGTACAGCGAATTGATTGAAACGCCCCCGCCGTCGCCGCCGGAGGCGCCGTCCTCTAGTTGATAAGGGGCAGTCGATTTAATTCCTCTCGACAGGCGCGCCACTGGGGGTAAAACTGATCCAGCAAGCCCCAGAAGCGTTGATTATGGCTGGGTTCGAGCAAATGGGCCATCTCGTGGACGACGACGTACTCCAGACGCGGCAAGGGGTGTTGGGCTAACTCTAGATTGAGCCAAATGCGGCAAGCGCCGGGGTTACAGGTTCCCCAGCGAGTTTTCATGCGCTTAACGCCAAATTCCTTAACCTTAACCCCCATCATCGGCTCGTACTGAGCGACGAGGCTGGCAATAGCCGTTTTTAACCGCCCGCGGAGCCATTCCTCCAGCAATTGGCGCCGTTTTTCTGGGGGCGTAGAGGGGCGGACGTATAGCTCTAGGGCGTCGGGCGCGAGGTTAACCCTGGGCGGCGCCGGCTGTTCGACGATCCGCAGTAAGTAGCGCCGACCTTGGAAAAAATGGCTTTCCCCGTCGAGATACCGCGGCGGCGCGGGCCGGTCTTGATGGAGGAGCTTTTGGCGTTGAGCCTGAATCCAATCCAGTTTGGAGAGAATTAAAACCCTCACTGTCTCCGGGTTCATGGTCAACGGCGCCGAGACCCGGATCTCCCCCCCGGGGGGACGAACGGTTAGGCGGAGGTGTTTAACCGCTTTATAGGTAATCGCGATCTTTAAATCCTCTAGCTCTAGGAGACTAGTTTTCGGGTTCATGGCGCTGTTTAATGAAGTTGACCGAACGTCCCTCTAGCGACACTCGCGATGATCCACAAGCGGCGCGGCGCCCTCTGGTTTAGCCTAGCCGCGATTTTATTGGCGTTGACTCCCCCCCCGGCCATAGCGGAACCGAGGGCGGATTGGCTCGAAGAGCGCCTGATCGAGGGCATGGATTTAGGCATTTTAGGGGACTATCAGGGCGCCGTCCTCATTTTTTCCGAGTTAATTCAAACCCAGCCCGACTATGCGGAAGCTTATTTTAACCGGGGCGTCGCCTGGGAACGATTAAACCGATGGCCGGCGGCGCTGGCGGACTATAGCCGAGCGATTGAGCGAGATCCCCAGTTGGCGGAAGCCTATCACCGTCGGGGACGACTCTGGCGACAACGGGGCGACCGGCGCTTAGGGCAAAGGGATTTGCGCCAAGCGGCGGAACTTTATCGGCGGCAAAATAATGTTTCCGCCCTGGAGGATTTACAACGGGAATATCCCGACCTCCAATTTTAATCCCCCCTCTGTAATCTCCATGATCAAGTTACGCCCCAACATTCTCCCCCTTCTACTGGGGTTGAGTTTAACGCTTCTCCCCGCCCAAGCCCAAATTCCCCAAACAACCCTAACTTTGGCCGCCCAAACAGGGGAAACCTACTCAGAATTTCGGGAGCGGGCCTGGCGATTGGCTCGACAAACCCTAGAGCGCCGATTTCAAGAAGACCCCGACTTAAGCCAACTTCGTCTCGTGGTCGTCGGCTATCGTCAAGGCGCGACGGCGCCGGCGCTGGCGGTTACCCTCAGCCAGAGCCAGTGGCGACATTACCAAAAAACCGGGGATTTAACCCCCTACTTGACGGACTACCCCGACAGCGCCGCTCTGCTTAATTTTCCCCTTCAATTTCCCGCTCCGCCGGAGCCTAACGGAGTTTAAAGCGCATCGGCTCGCAAAACGGCTCGATCCCCACCGCTAAAACATAGAGGACGATGGGAGTCGCCAGCAGGGGCGGACAGACCTCTCCTTCCATCAAACGGGCCACCGCCGGCGCCGCCACCCCCTGGGCTAAATCCGCCGCTAAATCGGGAGCGCACAGCGCCGCCCGGCACCGTTTCGCCAATCCCTCCAACCAATCGTTACGGTCTGGCTGTTGCCCAGACTGAATCCCCAGGGACAGCGCCGCGTCCTCTAAATCGCCCTCGCAATCCTCCAAAACATCCAGGGCCAACAGGGCCTCGGGAAATTGGGCCAGTTGGGAGCGATACTGGGCGATACTTTGGGAGGTCAGGATAACCATAGGGCGATTTTAAAGGCGACCCATCCAAATTAGAGGGGGTTTCTCACTTTTGCAAGTCGCGCCCTGGCCGCCCTAAAGTCGGCGCCGGCACCGTCGCATCACTTCTTGGCTATGGCTCAGACAGGCGCCGCACTGAGTGCCAACGCCCGTATGTTGGGAAAGCTCCTGAAGGGAGACCACACCCTGGTCAGTTGCTTTTTGAATATCTTTTTCGGTAATAGCGTGGCAAATGCAGACGTACATACCAGGTATTTTCTCCTAGAAGGGCGGAAAGTGAGCGCGAGAGATAGGGGGATAGGTTAAGGGGGGATTAAAGCTGTTGCAAGTTATTCTCATTATACAGATTCTTTATGTAAGGTCAAGTCCTTGCCAACCCGGCGGGGTTAGGTATGATCAAGAAATTGAATTCTTCACCCGGGGGAGCCATGCAGGGACATCCAGAGGTCAAACGCTTACTGAACGGGGCGCTCAAGGACCAACTCACCGTCATCAACCAATATTTTCTCCACGCCCGCCTGTGTAAAAATTGGGGTCTAGACAAGCTTAATCAGCAAGAGTACCGCTACTCGATCAAAGCCATGAAGCAGGCCGATAAGCTTATTGAGCGGATTTTATTCCTGGAGGGTCTGCCCAACCTTCAAGATTTAGGACGTCTGCAAATCGGCGAAAACCCATCGGAACTCCTGAGCAACGACCTAGCGGTCAGCAACGCCATACGGACGGCGCTACAGACCGGGGTCGCCCAATGCGAGGCGCTGGCGGATTACGTCAGTCGGGATCTCTTGACGGAACTGCTGGAAGAGATTGAAGAACAAATTGACTGGCTAGAATCCCAGCTTTGGTTGATTGAACAGACGGGCTTGGAAAACTTCCTCCAGTCCATGATCTAGTTGCGTTTAACGGCGCCGATTTTAACGATTTCATTCATTCACTCCCCTTTGAGGATATTTTCCATGCAAGGCAATCCTAAGGTTTTAGAACAACTCCATTTCCTGCTCCGGGGGGAATTGGCGGCCCGGGATCAATACTTCACCCACGCTCAAATGTACGCAGATTGGGGACTGACGAAGCTCTATGAACGTATTTATCATGAAATGGAAGATGAAGCCCAACACGCCAAAAGCTTGATTGAGCGGATTCTTTTCCTCGAAAGCACACCCGATCTATCTCAGCAGGACGGTCTTAAAATCGGCCGCACCGTGCCGGAAATGCTCCGTAACGACCTCGATGTGGAATATAAAGTCGTGGACGATCTCAAACGGGCGATGGCGGTTTGCGAAACCGAGCAAGATTATCAGTCCAGGGATATTTTACTGAAAATCCTGGCCGATACCGAAGAAGACCACGCCTACTGGTTAGAGCGACAACTCCGCTTAATTGAGATGGTGGGTCTGCCCAACTACCTGCAATCCCAGATGTAGGGCCGGTTGAACCTGCTGGGAGAAATCGCTCCAGTAAGAGTTCTGTGGAAAAACTTCCCATTCTCTGTGGAAAAAGGCGCGATAGTGTGGAAAAAAACGGCGCTAACCCCTAGGCTTCCGCCTGGGGGCGCCGGGAAAGCACCACGGTGACGCGATCCAGATCTAACTCGTTAAACCGGTCCACCGCCCAATGGGCGAGACGTTGCATAAAGTGATAGGGATAGGTGTGGGCGATCCCGACTACGGACATCCCCGCGGCTCGGGCCGCTTTAATACCGGCGAAGGTGTCCTCGATGGCGAGACATTCCTGGGGCAAAATCGGTAAGGCGCTCGGGGTCGTTTCCGTCTCCTCTAAGCGGGCGTTTAACTGGCGGAGAGCCAATAAGTAGCCGTCGGGTCGCGGTTTGCTAGCGGGAGTGTCGTCCCCAGTCACGATCACTTGAAAATAGTCTTTGAGATTAGCCCGCTCTAAAACAGACTCCACTTCGGAACGGACGGCGCCGGTGACGAGGCCCAGGGGTAGGCGCTGGAGCGCCAGACGGTCTAAAAAAGGTTGGAGGTCGTCGTAAATGGGTAGCGGATCGAGCGCTAGAACCTGTCGCCGGTAGGCCTGCGCTTTACGATCCACCAAGCGTTGGAGCGCCTCCGGGGCGAGGCGGCGCTCTCGGTGAGCGAAGAGATCCTGTAAACCCGCCCGGTCGCTCCGGCCGAGGCAATAGGTCTGATATTCCTCGTCGCTCATGGGCCGCAAATTTTCCGACAAGAGAAGCTCGTCCACCAATGCTCGATGGATCGCTTCATCGTTGAGGATAACGCCGTTGAAGTCGAAAAAAACGGCTTTGAGCATGGAAGCGGAGGGGCGGGAAACGTCTTCTTTAGTTTAGGTCTCCCGGTTACCCGTTGGGAAACCCCTGCCTTAAGTCTTTTTCGAGGCGGTAATTCAGAAAGGTTTCCCCCCGCAGTCGAACGGTCTGAGCGCGCGCTAGGGTGAAGCCTAGGCGTTCAAAAAACGGCAAGGCGGTAATGCTGGCGTCGGTCCAGAGTCGGGTTAACCCTAGATTCCGCGCTTCCTCTGCCGCTTCTTGGTAGAGCCGAAGACCCACTTGCCGGCGCCGATAGTCTTTATGGCAGTAGAGACAATCCAAATAGCCGTCCCGGCGCAGAATAATAAACCCGAGGACTTGCCCTTGCGCCTCGGCGACCCGAGCGATCGCGTCCCGACAGCGCCGCTCCCAAAGGTTTGGGTCTAAAGAGTCCGGCGCCCAGGCTTGGATTTGGGCGGGGGTATAATCCCGACTATTAACGGCGCGAACGGTTTCTTGGAAGAGACGGGTCAGGGCCGGCCCGTCCTCGGGCCGATAAGGACGAAGGAGCAACGCTTCTAACCCTGGGACACGCCTTGCTGGGGGGGCAAACTATCCGGCGTTCGCAGTCCTTGAAGTTGGCGTAGAAGCATTTCTAACTCCGCCTCCAGATAGAGATATTCGATTTCCTGGGCGGCGCCGTAGGGACTGGGAGCGGCGGACTGACGGGTTAAAAGAGAAGCGGCCATGGATGGGGGGGGCTATTTGTTAAGTTTTATGACGATTTGTTAAAGCTGGAGGTTGATTATAGCAGAAGCGATTCTAGAAGCAAGCCGGAAAACCGTCTCCCTGGCCCGCGGGGTTTAGCGGCGCCGGCAATCCGGTGTAGATTGGGAGACGTTCCGCCGTTTATTCCACTTCCCATGAGCCGAGGCAAGCGCCCCCTTTCTCCCCCCATCGAAGTTCAGGTTCTCCGCGAAGGCATCCTCGAATCTGTTCACTTAGCCGAAGCCGCGGTCTGCGACGACCGGGGGCGCCTGTTGCAGGTGGCGGGAAGCGGCGAAACCACCGCTTTTATTCGCTCGGCGCTGAAGCCTTTTCAAGCTTTGGCGGTGACCAGTTCCGGCGTCCTGGAGCGTTTTGGTCTCTCCGATAAAGATTTGGCCATCATCTGTAGCTCCCACCACGGGCAAATCGAGCAGGCCCGGCAGGTTTTTAACATCCTCTGGCGGGCCGATATTGAACCTAGCGCTTTACAGTGCCCAGTCCCCGCTCAGGGGCAAAATCCCCTCCACCACAACTGCTCCGGCAAGCACGCGGGAATGCTGGCGGTCTGCCAGCAACGCAACTGGCCCCTCAACACCTATCTGCATAAAAACCATCCCGTCCAACAACTGATTCTCCAGAAAATTTCCGAACTGTTGGGCATGCCCGGCGCCGAGTTAATCAGCGCCCATGACGACTGCGGCGCCCCCACCTACTCCATGGAATTAACTCAAATGGCGACCCTCTACGCCCAATTGTCCTCCGGCAATCAATTAGATTTAGAGCGGGTGACCCGGGCAATGACTTACTATCCCCAACTGGTGTCCGCCGAAGGTTCCTTTGACACGGAATTAATGCGTTTGATGGAAGGAGAAGTGGTCAGCAAGGCCGGCGCCGAAGGGATTCAATGCGTGGGCAAAATCGGAGAGGGAGTCGGCCTGGCCATTAAAGTCCGGGACGGCGGTAAGCGGGCAAAATATGGCGTCGCGATTCATCTGCTTCAGCAGATGGGCTGGATTCCCCCCCAGGTGGCGGAGCAATTATCAGACCGGTTTATGATGGTCGGCGCCTATCAGCGCCTAGACGTCAGCGGGGAAGTGACCCTGCTGTAGGGCAAGTTTAAATTGCCGTTGAAGCCAAGATATGATAGGAGTGGCAGGCTCTTCTCCCTCTCCTTCAGAGTCTAGATATTATGAAAACTCCGCTCTTGCCCCTCCTCGCGCTACCGGGATTTTTCCTCTGGAACGCTCCCGCCCAGGCTCAACCCTATCGGTTTTTCCCCAACGTTAACCCCGGTATTCAGCGAAGCGTTATCATACCTCAGTCCGATTCTGGCTACGGCTACGGGCGAGCGCCCTACCCGGTTCATCGCGGCGGGGGATACGGCGCCGACGACTATTACGGGCGCCCCTCCCGAGAAACCACCATTATCAATGGCGGCAACAATTGTTTTAATTGCCGTTCCGGCGGCGCCGACTACGGGGGCTACGGCCGGAATTATCGGGGCTGGGGCGGTTACGGCCGGGGCAACGGCTGGCGCTGATTGCTCAGAGCGCCAAGGTTAAGGGGAAACGGGGATCAAGTGATAGTTTAAAACTTCTTGATAGAGATTTTCCAGCGCCTCAATATTGGCGCCGAAGGTATAACGCTCTAAAACCCGCACCCTCGCCTTTCGTCCCAACAGTTCCGTAATCTCCGGGTGATCCCGCAGAACCGGCAGGAGGGTTTTTAACTGGGTGGTGACGCCCTGGGTATTGAGGACAATGCCCGCGCCCTTTTCGATCACTTCCCCGTCGGCGCCGGCGTCGGTGGCCAGACAAGCCGTCCCGCAGGCCATGGCTTCCAGCAAAGAGAGGGAAAGACCTTCCACTAAAGAGGGCAAAATAAAGGCGTCGGCGCCCCGAAGGATTTGAATTCGGGTCTGCTCGTCGGCGATAAAGCCGAGCCAGTGAATCCCTAAATCTTCTCCGAAACTGGGTTGCAGGGTGGGTTTGAGCAGACCGTCCCCCACGATTAAGAGCTTGCTCCCGGCGCCCATTTCCGAATGTTTCCAAGCCTTGAGGAGGGACTCCACGTTTTTTTCCGGCGCGATGCGACCGAGATAAACAAAGAGGCGACTAGCGCCGTAGGTTTGCTTGATCAAAGAAGGCCCGGGGGAATAGCGGCTTTCGTCCACGCCGTTGGGGATAATCGCCAGGCGCCGGCCGGGGACGCCGAGTTTAAGCAATAGATTCCGTTGCAAGTGGGAGAAGACAATGACTCGGTCGTAGTGAGCCAGGAAGGGGGCGTAGAGCTGGTAGGTTAAAAACTGAGTGCTGGAGGATAAATTGCGGAGCTTGCTGTCAAAGGGGGGATGAAAGGTGGCGATGAGAGGAATTTGCAGATCTTCGCAGATTTCCGGCAGGCGAAAATCTAGAGGGGACAGGGTGAGGGAGGCGTGGACTAAATCGGGCTTGAGTTTCGCTAAAGATTCCGCCAGCACCTTGCTGGATTTGGGCGTCGGAATGGTGTAGATGGTGGATTTAAAGAGGAAGGGCAACATGACCTCGGGACAGTCGGGCCGTCCCGGAGTCAAAGTCTCTGAGGTCTCTTCCTGGGCGAAATGGAGAAAACTGACCCGATGTCCCCGCTCCAAGAGCGCGTTGGTGACTTCCCGCCCATAGGTGACATTGCCGCAAAAGGGAGATTTTTTGCCGAGCCAAGCGATGTGCATAGAGAAACCGGGGACAGAGACGCAAAGTTGATCCCCGATTTTACGGCGAAACCGCCCCCTCTATACAGGTATCAGCGATCAGTTAGCAGTTATCAGGTATTAGCTTAGTTCACTCATCCCCTTGCCTCTTCCCCCATTCCCTGAGAATAGTCGCCCCGTTCCCTGAGCGGAGTCGAAGGGAACGGATAACCTTTGTCTAGTTCCTGACAAAGTCCACATTGGCGATTTTGCGGTTGGGATCAAAGAAAATAAAGAAGTTTTGGGGCCCCTTGGCAAACTCGGCGGTGACGATGGCCACATTAGGCGCGTTAACCACCCCGCTGGGCTGAATGTCAATATTCTTTAATCCCTTAAAAGCGCCGTTAACTTCCACAATCCGCGTCCAACTGGCTTGCACCTGCTCCGGCAGAATTTCGGTTTTAATCAGAGGGCTAAAGTAGCCCCTGACTCGTCCGTAGTTCCCCTCCGCCAAAAATTGGAAGAGTTCTTGCACCGTTTCCGGGATCGTTTTCCGGTTCGACCAACTAATGGCCACTAACTCTTGGTTGGGGTTATAGGTAAATAAAATATCCTGAGAACGGCGCTCAAATTGGACATTTAGTTTAACAATTTTGGCGTTGACCACGTCTAAGACTTGGGCGTCAAGCACTTTTTGAAAAGAACCGGCGTCTTGGACAAAATCCGTTTGCCAGAGTTCTCCTAGGGATTGCGGCGTCCAATAGTTTTGAAGGGGCTGGGCTAACAGCCGGTAGGCTTGGGCCGGTTGGTTCTCATTGAGCAGGGTCATAAACCGCTTTGCGCGGTCAATCAGCGCCTGATTGGGAACCGGGACGCCGGGGACGGCGCTGGGGAGGGTTTGGGCGAAGACCGGCGCCGGAGGAGTCGCGGCGGAGAGCGCCAGCAGACTGAAACTCAGGGCTAAGGTTGGGAGCGTCAAGGGGGATCGGATCATATCGACGAAATTTCAGGATTAGCAAAGGAACGCTTAGCCGGGAGCTAGGCCGCGACTCGCCTACCTTGACGTAGAAAACGGCGCTTTAGCTCCCCAACCCCGACGCTTCGGCTTTCCCCCCAAACGGCGCGGTTAAATTTGTTATCCTAGGGTCGTTTCCCTCCCCCCTGCGATTAATGGATACAAACGATTGGCTCAAACAAATTCTGATGGTGGGTATTGGCACCACCTCCCTCGTCGCCGAAAAATTAGGGGAGGCCAGCGAGCAATGGGTGAGGGAGGGAAAAATTAACCCGGATCAGGCCACGGCTTTTGTGGACGACTTGCTCAACCGCATCCGGGACGAGCAAAGCCAACTGGAAACCAACCTAGAGCGCCAATTGCGCAATATGCTCCAGGATCTAGGGGTGCCGCGGCAGTCGGAACTAGACGAACTTCGGGGCCGCATCGACCGCTTAGAGCGCCAACTGCGGGATCTAGAAAATCAACGTTGGCGTTAGGGGCGATTGGGACTTTTTACGATTCCCGCCCCGGTTGAGACTGCAACAGTTCCCAGCCCTCGGTGGCGATGGCCCAATCCTCCTCGGTGTGGATAATCAGGACTTTTACGGAAGACTCCGGCGCCGAAATGAGTTGATTGCGGGGCGAGCGCCGATTTTTCTCTTCGTCTAACGTTAAGCCTAAAAAGGCGAAATTTTGGCAAACCCGCTCCCGAATGAGGGCCGAGTTTTCCCCCACCCCGGCGGTAAAGACGAGAGTATCCAGACCGCCGAGAGTAGCGATCATTTGCCCCAAAAAACTCCGAAAACGGTGGACGTACATGTTCACGGCTAAGGTCGCTCGGGGATCGCCGGCCGCTTCGGCTTCCAACACCGTCCGCAAATCCGCCGACAGCCCGGAAACCCCCAACAGACCGGATTGCTTATTGAGCAGATCGTTAAGTTGGTCGGCGCTGTAGCCCTCTTCCCGCATTAAATAAATCAAAATAGCGGGGTCAATAGATCCACTGCGGGCGCCCATCATTAAGCCCTCCAGGGGGGTGAAGCCCATGGTGGTGTCAAGACATTGACCGTCAGCGACCGCGGCTAGGGAAGCGCCGTTGCCGATGTGGCAGGTGACTAATTTCAGATTTTCCAAAGGTTGCCCCAAAATTCGGGCCGCCTGTTGGGCGCAATAGCGGTGGCTGGTGCCGTGGAAGCCGTAGCGCCGGACGCCCTTTTCCGTCAGCGCCCAGGGCAGAGGATAGTAAGCGGCGGCGGGGGGAATCGTTTGGTGAAAGGCGGTGTCGAAGACGGCGAATTGGGGAACGGCGCCGAGAGCTTGTTCAATGGCGTCCATCCCCTCTAGGTGGGCGGGGTTATGGTTCGGAGCGAGGGGAATCAGGCGGGCGATAGTGGCTTTCACTTCGGGGGTAATCCAGACGGATTGGGTATATTCAGCGCCGCCATGAACGACTCGATGACCCACCGCGGTAATTTCCTTTAACGCCCCTAAAACGGCGCTGTCGCCCTCGACGAGGGTGTTTAACATCCGGGCCACGCCCCCAATTCGGTCGCCGCTATCCAAGTCAAACCGGCGCTTTTGCCCCTTGGCTTCGACGGTTAAAATTCCGTGGCCCGCTTCCACCGTCCAGTCGATAAAGGCCTCCCAGAGGGGTTCGGGAACGGCGCTGGGCAGACTCTCGGGAGAGAGGTCGTAGAGACAGCTTTTCTGACTGCTCGATCCGGCGTTGAGGACTAAAATTTTCATAAAAACCCTGACTAAAAGCGTTTACAAATCCAGATCGTAGGAGGCGTTAGCGATAGCGTAAGGCGTCAACCCTCGACTGGCTTGACCACCCCGCCCCTTCGGGGCACCCCTCCACGGGAGGGGAATGGGGACAGGAGCTTGTCTGCGAGCAATTCCCCTCCTTTGGAGGGGTGGCAGGCGTAGCCTGACGGGGTGGTCAACCGTTAGGCGTATTCATTAGGAGGGGTTAGACCCACCCCTAACCCCTCCAAGGAGGGGAACCGGAGGACGCCGGACTGAATTCATGACATTGACGATGATCATAAAGCGCCGCCTTGGTTTTCCCGATTACACTCTGGCCCGAATCCCGGCGCTCGGGCTATCGTAGGAAAAGGAATTTTTGGCTCAGGTTCAGGATCTTTATGCAGGCCTTCCGTTTCGGCATCGTCAGCGACCCCCACATCGCTCTGCCCCAGACCATCGCGCCGGGGGTTCTGCGGTTTCATCAAGTGGAAATTAGTATTGCCGCCCTAGAGCAGGCGCTGGAACATCTGCAAAACTCAAATTTAGATTTTCTGTTAATCCCCGGCGACCTGACCCAGGACGGAGAGCCGGAAAACCACGCCTGGCTGAGCGACCGTTTGGCTCGATTGCCCTTTCCCTGTTATGTCATCCCCGGCAACCACGACGTCCCCTATCCTCAAACCCGGACTAACGGTATTGGGTTAGAAGACTTCGGCGCTTACTACCAACGACAGGGCTACGACCAGACCGACTCCCTCGACTACAGCCGGGAACTCGCGCCGGGAGTCCGCCTCATCGCCCTCAACTCCAACGGCTTTAACCGCAAAGGACAACAGGTGGGGAGTTTAACCCAGGGACAACTGCGCTGGTTGGAAGAAGAGCTAGAGCGCCGCCAGGGGGAGTTTATCATCGCCATGATTCACCACAATGTGGTGGAACACCTCCCCGGCCAATCCCGCCACGAACTGGGCCGCCGCTATATGCTCAGCAACGCCCGGCGCCTGCGGCATCTACTCCGGCGCTACGGCGCGAAATTAATCCTAACGGGCCATCTCCACGTCCAGGACATCGCCTACCAGGGGGGACTCTACGAAATCACCACCGGCTCCCTAGTCAGTTACCCCCACCCCTACCGGATTGTGGACTGCGAACCCCAAGGGGAGGGTTGGAACTTAAAAATTCAAAGCCACCGGGTCGAAAGTTTAGCGGATTACCCCGATCTGGCCCACCAGTCCCGCCAATTCCTAGCGGAGCGCTCCCACTCTTTTATGATGCGTCTGCTGACGGCGCCGCCCTTGAATCTTCCCTCCCAGAGCGCCGAGCCTTTGGCCAAAAACTTGCGTTACTTCTGGGCCGACGTGGCCGCCGGGGACGCCCAATTCCACTTTCCCCACTTTCCGGCGCCGGCCCAACGCTTCCTACACCAGTTCAATCAATTCAACCATCCGGCCCATTTAAGTTTTAGCGACAACGATACCGAACTGGCGTTCTAGATTTCCCCCTGACCGGGGCGCCGCCGCACCTTCCGCACCGGCAAATTGGCGATCAGCGCCGTCATCCGTTGGTCGCTTTCGAGGGAAAGTTCCATTTCCGCCGAATCGATTTCCACGTAGCGGCTCACCACCTCCAAAATATCCTGACGCATGGCCTCCAACATTTCCGGGCTGAGGCCGGAGCGGTCGTTGGCGATGACCAGTTTTAAGCGGCGCTTGGCGTCGTCGCCGCTCCGGGCGTTGCCTTTGCCGAAGAGATTGTCGAGGAGTTCCAGTAAATTCATGGGTCGCCCTAGGTGAGAGTAAATGAGCCGCTAACCGCCAAAAAGACGGCGCCGGATGCGAGTGAGCAGGCCGTCATTAGCGGACATCAAGTCGAGGAAAGGCACATCCTGACCGTCCAGACGCCGGGCGATGTTGCTAAAGGCCAAACCGGGGGCGGAGAGTTTTTCTTCCAGGGTTAACGGCTCTCCTTTATTGGTGGAAATAATAATTTTCTGGTCGTCCGGCACCACGCCGATGAGGGGCACCGCCAGTAAATCTAAAATGTCCTCGACGCCGATCATCTGATTCATCTGGATCATTTCCGGCCGCAGACGATTAATAATCAGCCGAATCCGCCCGACCCCCTCCGCTTCCAGCAAACCAATCACCCGGTCCGCGTCCCGCACGGCGGACATTTCCGGGGTTGTCACCACCAGCGCCTCCTGGGCGGGGGTAACGGCGTTGCGAAAGCCGCTTTCAATGCCAGCGGGGCAATCAATCAGAATATAGTCAAATTTAGGGCGCAACTGATCCACCAAGGCCTGCATTTGCTCGGCGTTGATGGCGTCCTTGGAGCGGTTCTGGGCCGCGGGCAGGAGGACTAAATTAGGCAAGCGCTTATCTTTGACCAAAGCCTTTTCAATGGCGCAATCCCCCGCTAGAACGTCGATGGCGGTATAGACGATCCGTTGCTCTAACCCCAGTAGGAGATCCAAATTCCGCAAGCCAAAATCCGCGTCCACCAGCGCCACCTTTTTGCCTAAACGGGCCAGGGCGGCGCCGAGATTCGCGGTGGTGGTGGTTTTGCCCACGCCCCCTTTGCCCGAGGTGATGACGATAATCCGGTTCATAAACGTTAAGTGTTAAGCGCGCGTTTGTAGAATCATACCGAGTCGAGCGGGCCTTACTGAGAGGCGGCGGAGCGTTTAAAACTCCAGAGGGGCGTAATGCGAATGCCGTCGGGGGTTAAATGCGCCACCTCCGGCTCTCCCTGGGGATTATCCTCCGGCGTCACCCGGGCCACCTGGTCGGCGATGCGAATCTGACTGGCGCCGGAGCGCAACATCATCACCACCGCGTCTTCCTTTCCTTTCGCCCCGGCGTGGGCCGTGCCCCGGAGGGTGCCCCAGATTAAAATATCACCCCCGGCGATAATTTCTCCCCCCGGATTGACGTCTCCCCATAAAATGACGTCGCCGTTATGGCGAATCTCGGCGCCGGAGCGGAGAGTATTTTTGAGCACCAGGGGCGCCGTCTCCTTTTCCCCCGCTAGATATCGCGCCTGGGGAGCCGTCTGTTGCACCGAATAACCGGCGCTGGCCGCGGCGACGGCGGTTTGGCGACGGTTGGTCTCGATCCACTGCAAGCTGAATTGATGGCGCTTGAGACATTGGGCGATGGCTTGGAGTTGGCGGGCGTCGAGGAGATAATTCCGGGCCGCCAGACGCACCGTTTTACCTCCGGGCCAGCGCCCGTCCTGAAGTTGTAGATAAGTCGCGAGGGACTGCTCCAGCGCCGACCAGTGGGGAGCCAGTTCCTTAATTTCCGGTTTCCCCTCCCCAGGACGAACCTCCCAGGTCAGGCGCAGAAAATCGGCTTCCGGTTCCAGGGCAATGCGGATCAAGGGGGACTCGTCGGACATGGAGAGGAGAATTCGGCGTAAGACTTCTAACGATTGTATCGGCTGGCGGTAAGTTCCCCCCGGCGGCGGGATTCCCCTCTTATCGCCGCGACTTTCTTCACATGAAAAGATTATTTTTGTCAAGGGCCTTGTCATATTTCTTAACATAGTGTTACAGTAGTTTACATAAAGAAACAAACCCCTACCGGTAAACCCCATGACGACTTCCACCCGCGGCTTCAAACTTGATTCTGAAAATCGTCTCAACAACTTCGCCCTCGAACCCAAGGTTTACGTTGACGACACCGTCCAAGCCGGCTGGACGGAATACGCCGAAAAAATGAACGGACGCTTCGCCATGATTGGCTTCGTCTCCCTCCTGATCATGGAAGTCGTCACCGGTCACGGCGTCATTGGTTGGCTCACGAGCCTCTAAGTCTTTCTGGGCGTTACGGTTCGGACATTTATGAGAAACCCGAACGCCCCCTCTCATTTTCTTAACCTCCCTCCTCCCCGCTCCTCCCTTTCTTCCCGCTCCCCCCTTCCTCCTATCCCCCCAGACCTAACATGAACGCCGACGCCGATATTTACGCCAACAAAGATCTTTTCGCCCCCGTGGTCTTCCGCTCCGACTTCAATCGCTTCCAAGCCATCTCCGCCAACCAAGCTTGGTCCCTCTTCTTCACCGCCGGTCAGGAAGACAAACAACTCGGCGCCAACCCCGAACTGGGTCGCTTTTTTACCAATATTCTTCTGGCCGTCTCCGTTAGCGGCGCTCTCTGGGCCTTCTGCTTCAGCCATCCTCAGTTTTTCGGTTTCTCCCACACTCCCTTTGTGGGCTAAGTCCGCGGGCTAACCCCCCTTGACCGCTCCTTTCTTGACAGTGAACTTTAACCGCTCTCTACCTAAAAATAGAGAGCTTTTTTTTCGGCGCCGTTAGAATGCGGGAGCCTCGTCTAACTCCCCGAACCCCTTAGACGTGTTAAAGTCCCCCAAAGTTGGGGGATTTAGGGGTCTGGTTAAGCCGTTAACCGTGGCGCTCTTGATGTTGATCCAGGAAAACTTGCACCTGATGACGGTAGGTGCGGAGATGGTAGTCCACCCACTCCCTGTCCTCGCTGTTGGCGAAAATATGGACGCAGGGTTCTCCGGCGTCGGGGAGAATCAGCACCCAGTTATCGCTCCGGGGATAAATAATTTTCACCCCGTCAATCAGTTCTAAATGGTGGTGGCGGTGGATTTCCACCAGATAGCGCATCAAGGCGCCCTTGGCCTTCCAGGGACACCGGACGGAGCAGGACTGGTGATAGACCTTGGGCAGTTCCCGGCGCAGTTGAGCGAGGGTTTTACCCTGGTGGGCCAACATTTCCACCACCTTGGCGATGCTAAACATGGCGTCAAAACCGGGATGGAGCCGAGGGAAAATAAAGCCCGTGTCGCCACTCCCTCCCAGCACGACCTGGGCGTTGGTCTGGGCCGCGGCCATTAACGCCGTGGGGTTGGCCTTCGTCCGAATCACCCGCCCCTGATGGCGCCGGGCCAAATACTCCACGGCGCTGGAGGCCTGCACCGGCGCGACCACGGTTCCCCCCGGATAGGCGCTGAGGACGAGATGGATCATCAGCGCCGTTAAAAACTCCCCCCGAATGGGCAGTCCCGACTCGTCCACTAGAATTAACTGCTCGCCGTTGGCGGAAACCTGAACGCCCATACTAGCCCTCAGCGCCTCCACCACCTGACCCAACTGGTGTAGGAGCGTTTCCCGCTCTTCGTTGGAGACGGCGGTTTGTCGGAGACTGGCGTTGAGCACCACCGCGTCGCAACGAAATTTAGAGAGGATTAGGGGCAAAATGGCGCCGGAGACGCCGTAGGCGTAGTCGATGACGATTTTATTGTCCCCGCGACTGAGGATTTCCACATCCAGCAGAGTCTCAAAACTGTGGCGGTAGGTTTCCAAGACCTGGGCGGGGTAGGACATTTCCCCAATTTCCGGGATATTGACCCGTCGCAGGTCTTCTTTGAAATAAACCCCTTCAATTTTCTTTTCCGCGGCTTTGGAAATGTTAATCCCTTGGCTGTCTAAAAATTCAATCAGCAAATACTCCGGCCGATCCGGGTCAATCCGCACGTGAATCCCGCCCATCACCCCCAGTTTAGGGATCATGGTGCGGGCGATGGGAATGGCGGTGGCCTCTAGGTTTTGGACATTGACTCCCACGGACATCAGCCCGGCGATGAGGGAGCGGGTCACCATGCGGGAGACGTTGCGCTGGTCCCGGGAAACCACGATTTCCGCCCCCACTTTCAGGGAAGAGCCGTAGGCGGCGCCGAGTTTGACGGCGAATTCCGGGGTCATGTCGATATTGACGACGCCGGACACGCCCCGTTGTCCAAAAAGATTACGCTGGGCGGTGTTGCCCCAGATTAAATTGACGTTGAGGATGGCGCCGGACTCCACCCGTTTGCGGGGCCAGACCTTGACGTTGGCGTTAATTAAAGATTCCTCGCCGATGATGCAGAGGGGGCCGATAACGGCGCCTTCGAGAATTTGCGTCCGGCGCTCCACCCGGCAACCCCGCCCCACCACGCAGGCCGCCAGGGAGACTTCGTCCCCAATCAGCGCGCCGTGGCCGACGATGGCCCGTTTCAATTCGGCGCCGAGACCGATGGTGGTGTTGTCGCCAATGACCGTGGCGGGGCCGATTTCGCTGTTGGGGCCAATGCGACAGTTATCCCCGATCAAGACCGGAGGACAGAGGCGGGCCGTGGGGTCGATAATAACGTTGTCGCCCATCCAGACCCCCGGTTGGGGACAACTCTGAGGAAAATCCAGCGCCACCTTCTCTCCGAGGGCGTCGTATTGCGCTTCCCGGTAGGACTCCAGACTGCCCACATCGCACCAGTAGCCTTCGGCGATATAGCCGTACATTGGCTCGTCTTTTTCCAACAGGAGGGGGAAGAGATCCTTAGAAAAATCCGCTTCTTCCTTGTCGGGCAAGTAGCTCAACAACTCCGGTTCCAGAATGTAAATGCCGGTGTTGACGGTGTCGGAAAAAATTTCGCTGGTGGAGGGCTTTTCCAAAAAGCGCCGAATCCGCTGGCGCTCGTCGGTGATGACCACCCCAAATTCAATAGGATTGGGCACCCGAGTTAACACTAGGGTCGCCTTGGCTCCCTTTGCTCGATGGAAGGCGATGGCGGCGCTGAGATCCAGATCCGTGATACTGTCGCCGCTAATGACCAAAAAGGTCTCCTGGAGCAATTCTTCTAAATTTTTGACGCATCCCGCCGTGCCCAGGGGCAGTTCGTCCTCCACGGAGTAACTCATGCGCACGCCAAATTCGCTTCCGTCCTGGAAATAATCTTGCAAGGCGTCCGGCAAATAGTGGAGGGTAGCGATGATTTCCGTGATGTTGTGGCGCTTGAGGAGATGGATAATATGGGCGGCGATGGGCCGGTTCAAGATCGGAACCATGGGCTTGGGCAGATCGCATGTCAGAGGGCGGAGTCGGGTGCCCGATCCTCCGGCCATTAATACTGCTCGCATTCTCGGCGCCTCTCTAGAGAAATTCTGCTTGATCCCCATCTTACGATTAAGCCTGCCAGAAGGGGCGGTCATGGGCCCGGAGCGCCGTTAAGCTGGCGGAATTGTGGTTGCCGTAATCAATAATTTGGGCCGACTTGAGGTACAGGGAAAGGTCAAAACGACTGACCAGGGCATCGAATCCCAGGGGCGCGAGGAGGAAAGGGGACGCGCCGCCATAATCCAGCGCCGCCCTAGGGGTTTGGGGGGAGATGAGAATGGTTTGGGCCCGTCGGATTTTTTCCACCCAATCCCAGGGTTGGGCCACCGCTAGGGTTAAAACATCGGGATCGAGGGCGTTAATCCAAGACGGGGCCTCTTTTAGGGACTCTACCAAGACCAGCGTCCCGTAGTGGGCCAACGCCTTTTCTGTCCAGACTCCCCAGTCGAAGCGGGAGTGATGACGCCGGAGCCAATCCTGAAGCGCCTGGGCGACGGCGGGATCGGCGGTCAGCGCCGCCTGGGAACCCTGGGGATGGTAATGGGCTTGGGTGAGTAGATCGAGGGCTAAACTTTCGCAGGCCTCGACGTTATCCACCACCGCCACACTGCGGAGACGGGCTTGGGGCGAATCGGTTCTCACCCAAGGACTCAGCAGTTGTTTCGCCAACATCGCTTCCGGGGGGCCGACACCGGTAATACACTCCACCGGCGCTAGGGGGGGCGCGCCGTAGGCCAGGGCGGCTATAGCCCGGGCGCCGCTCAGACGATAAATTTCCTCAATACCCGTCAACTGGGCCGCAACTAAAATCTGGGGGGGAATTTTCTCGCCGTAATCGAGAACTAAAACCCGTTCCCGGACGCCCGCCACTCGGGCCGCCACCGCCTGACGCAGGAGATTGCCTAAACAAGGCCCCTGCTCGCAAAGGTAAATGCCAATCCGACGATAGGGATAAAACCGGCGGGCCAGCGCCTGCTCCCCCTCGCCAAAGGCGACCTGGGCCCGGGGCAGTTGGGGACGGTACAGGGCTTCCAGGCGGGTAATCCCCGCTTCTAAAACGCTGAAATCTTCCTGGGTAATTTGTTGATAGGCCGCGTCTAAATCGGCGCCGCTAATTTTGAGCGCCGCCAAACCCTTCTCCTCGAATAAAAGGGGGTCTTGTCGAGTTTGCGTCGCTCGGAGAACATCCAGAACCGCGGCCACGGCGGCGGCCGTTCCCGGCCAAAATTCGGCGGGTAAGCGTTCTCCCAGGATTTGAAGTTCCCGAAGGATATCCTGGGGTTGGCGGAGGAGGGGCAGGAGATCACCCATAGAACCACCCAAGTCAGGGAAAGCAAGGGTTAACGTTGGCGTTAGTTCCCTAGCTTAACGTGAAATTTTGTCGCCTGCCGGGGGGACGGGACGCCAGAGCGCCGCCTTCCGCGCCACCAGACAGTTTTGCCGACTGTTTACCCGTCTATAGTCGAGGTAATCCGAAGCTTTACTGATGAGGATTAGGCCCTGCTTGCCCTCGCTATAGGGGTCAGGATGAGTTAATAAATACTCTAGCCGCGCCTGAAGGTCAAAGGGAGGGCCAAAGTCCCAAATTTGGATTTCGAGGTAATCCGGCAGGGGTAAAAGCGCGATGCGCACCGGGGTGGAGGGGGGCAGACAAGAGTGAGCGTACTTTATAGCGTTGGTAAAGCCTTCAACAATAATCAGTTGCACCTGCCAAAAATGTTCTGGGCTAAGACAGGGCGCGATTTGGAGGGCCAACCAATCCAAGATTTGAGTCAGTTCCGGTAGGCGGGTGGGAACGGTGAGGGTCAATTCTTCGACCCCGGGAGGAAGGGAAACATTCGCAAAAGTGTCCGACATTTGCGCTACGGCTCCCTACATCGCTCCGCTACCTTGTCGAAAGACTAAAACAAGAGTTTTTAACATCAGTTGCAAATCGTAGCGATGACTCCATTTCTGCTGATATTCTAAATCTAGGCGAATCACGTCTTGGAAGTCCTTCAGCATCGAGCGCCCGCTCACCTGCCATTCTCCCGTCATCCCCGGTTTCACGTCTAAGCGTCGCCAGGAGGGGACTTCGTATTTTTCCACTTCGTCGGGGGTGGGGGGTCGGGTGCCGACCAGGCTCATGTCGCCCCAGAGCACGTTCCAAAATTGGGGCAGTTCATCGAGGCTGGTTTTCCGCAGAAAGCGCCCCACTCGGGTAACGCGGTGGTCTTTCCCGCTTTTGAAAAAAGGCCCTTGGATCTCGTTCTCCACTTCTCCCTTGCGTTGCTCGGCGTCGGCGCACATGGAGCGGAATTTATACATGCGAAACCGGCGCCCCATCCAACCGCAACGGGTTTGGCTAAAGAAAATCGGGCCGGGGCTGTCTAGTTTAATGGCGAGGGCGATGGGAATGAACAAAACGCCCGTAACGCTTAAACCCACCAGGGCGCCGGCGATATCCATAGCCCGTTTCAGGGGAGAGCGGACGGAGGGATGGGTGGCCGGCGCCTGGGGCTGACGGGCGCCGGGGAGAGGAGCTAATCCGGCCTCAAAGGTAAAAATTTGGTCGAGGCTGGTCATTTTTAAAGCTCCCAAAACCGAAGGCTGAACCTGGGAAAGGATCAGTTTAATTTTCTCCTGACGACAGAGTTTGAGGAGGTGAACTAAAGCGCCGATGCCGCTGCTATCGATAAACTCTGTCTGGCTTAAATCCAAGGTCAGAAACTGGAAGCGGGGGGAGCGTTCAATCAGTTCCCAAGTAATTTTCTTAAAAGTCACCGCCTCCAACACCGTCAAACGGGAGGGGAGCCTTAAGACAGGATTATGGTTCACGAGATGCAGGGGAAATTCAGGCACAGAAAATTCCGTCAGCATGGGAGAAGCGGGGTAGGGTTAACGGACGGGTTTCGGCGACTGGGTTTTGGCTTTCATTTTAGCGGCGCTCTGACGGAGAGCTTGAAGACGGGCTTCGTAGTGTTTCCGTTGGCGCCGGTTGGGGGTCTGCTCAATCAAGGATTTGAAGGCGCTTCCCAGACTTTTGTAGGCGTTGGGCAAAGTGTAGCCAAAGCGGGTGGCTAACGCGATGGCTTTCTCGTCCGCCGCCACGGCCTCCTTGAGTTTTTTGTCGCCGTTATTTTTTTGCCAGAGACGATACCCTGAAATACTACAAAGTCCCAACGCCAAAAGCAAGAGCAGGCCGTCTTGCACCCAAAGCTCCCCCACGGCGCCGCCCAAACCGATAGCCAAGGCCGCCATTTCCCAGCCTTCCCGAGGGATGGTGTCGTTCTGGATCCGGGCGACTTCGTGCCAAAAGAGGAGATTGCGCTGGTCAATCGCTAAATTTTCCCACTTGGGTAAATCAATTTGAATCTCCACCTCGTCTCGGCCCAACTCTTCCGAACGGATCAGAGGCGGGTTAACTTCGGTGGAGCCTTCCACCATCACCCAACTCTGCAATTCCGGGGGTAAAAGACTTTTTAGGCGCCGGAGTTCGGTCATTTCGGCCCGAGCGGTGGCGGAGGCGTAGGAGGTCATGGTCTCAATCGCTGGAACGGTAAAGGGTTAACTGGCCCCCCAGAACATTGAATACCCTAGCCTAGGGCGTTAGGGGCGCTTTCTAAAGATTCTTTCAGGCTATAGCTCCCCAGTTTAACCCTCGTCGCCCAAATCCGCGGCGGGGGACGCCAAAGAATTTTCCGTTTCTTCCCCAGGCGTCGCTACCCGCTCAAAGGAACGACTGCTTTTGGGGGGCACTCCTAATCCTCGGGTTTCGTGAAAGTCTTTCTGGACTTTGTAGGTTAAACGGGGGGAAACCTGTCGCACGATTTCCGTCAGTAAGCGGTCGCCGGTGGTTTGAATTAATTTAGGGGGCAGTTTATAAATATAGGGGGGAAAATAAACCCTCACTTCCATATCTAGGCGCCAGGTCACTTCCGTCACCGCGGGGGGCGGCGGTTGTTGATGCTTCTGGAAAAAGCGCTCGATCTCCGGCGCGGCTCCGTCGGCGTCCTTCAGTTCCATTAAGGCTTGGTAATCCACCTCGTAGCCCAAAAACGGCGCTTCCGGCAGGGTCACCGCGCGCATGGGGTAGAGATTATTTTGAGGCGGCTCTAGCACCACCGCCATCTGGGGTTCCACCTCAAACCCCAGGGCGCCGAATTTGCCAATGGTGAGGACGTAGCCTGTTTCCCCGAGGGGTTCCGCCTTCATGGGTTGGGCGCAGCGCCGGAACCAGGTTTGATGATCGTTGAGGTAATCCGCCACCTGGGGTTGGGGCGCGTAGAGCGCCATCCGCCCCCGGAAATGGGTCTGGAAGGCGGAAGGCTGGAGATCCGTCGGCGGCTCGGGTAAATCGTTCATGTTTTGCCCCTTTCCCTAACTAAGTAGTTGTTTGAACAAGGTTAACGCCTCAGTTTTATCCCTCCTAGCTAATCTTTTGGCTAGAGTCGCTGGATTGGGTCATAGCGCGGCGGGTTCTATATTTCCGAAGGGACATAGGACGATGGCGACTGTTGAAACGAGATGAGTGGTTCGTTTCCTATGATAACGGCGCTAACCTGACTTGCGGCGCTGAATTTGTTGGGGAAAATCAGGGACAAGCTCGGACTTGAGGAGTTGTTTTTTGGGTTTGAAAAAACTCATTATGCCAAGGCGATCACATGTCCAAACTTCTCCAGCGCCGGCTTAGAAATAAAGATTCCGCTTAAATTCCCTTTCCTCGACGGTATTGCTATTGGAAAAAATTTCAACACAAATTTCGGGGGCGACGGAAGCGGCGGTTTCTTCGATAATCAGGTCGGCTCAATTTTATAGGGTAGGTTTTGGAGTAAGGGATCTTCACAGACTTGTTGCCATTCCATGATGTTAATTGAATCGGTAGTTGTCTATGATAACGGCGCTAAGGGGGCGGCGTAAACTCTCCGCTAAGTTATAAACTTCCACTAGCTCGGCGCTTTTGACAACCTTTGGACTAAGTTGCTGTTTATAGTTTTCCCAATCGATTTGATTTGTGGAATTTGTAACCTGTTGTTGAAGAGCAACCATGACGTTGTGTAAAATTTCAATGGTTAGATCGTCAACGGAATCTAGTTCAGCTTTGAATTGTTCGCAAGTTATCATTGTTTAATAATGTCTTTAGGAATCTTAGATAAAGATTTTTGCGCTGATCTGAGGATTTGGATTCGGTATTGACTCGTAAGTCTAAAAACCTAGCTCCCGCTTAGCTTGTTCCCAGGGAATGGCTTCTCCATTTTCTGGATCCGAATCTGCGAGGATTGCGTCTTGAGAGTCCATTAAGTCCTCAAGCTCTTCGGCGCCGATAAAAAGCCCCCAAAGTAAAATATGAGCATTAATTAAGTATTGGTTTCCCATAAATCTAGTTCTTCTTCTGGTAAAGGCTCAAAAAAAGCGCCGCCTCATTCGCCTTGGCGACTGTTGAGACGAGATGACTGGGTCGTTTCCTATAATAACGGCGCTTAAGGCGTTCGACGCCGTTTCCTAGGTGTATTCTATGGGCTAGTTTCAGCGGAGCTGGATCATTTTTCTAAAAAATGCGTTTGAGGACTTCGTTGCGGGAAATCCCGAAATGCTCTGATATGTTTCGTAGAATATTGTTCAATGTTCCAATTTTTAGGGGATTATGGGCTGGGACAGTAATGTGATGTTCTCCGCTACTTTGAGTGGTTAAGCGAATATGACTACCGCTTTGGTGACTGATTTCGTAGCCCAATACTTTTAGTTTTTTAGCGAGGTCTTTGCCTGATAAATCTCTAGGTAATTTCATGAGGCAAATACTTCCTCTTGAACGATATGTAACCGGATGATTTTTGGGCGTTGATCTGGATCTGGGAAATGACAGTGAACCGCATCTTTAATTTCTTGTTTTAGAATGATCAAATCATCGGCCTGTGTAAAGATGGCTTCTCCCATCGCTTGAGCGATGTAGCCGCCTTCGAGATCGCGTTCGACTAAAAATAAGATTTCATTCATGGGAGATTGATCAAATCACTATAGAATTTCGATTACTTTTTGAGCCAATTGAGGAATGGCCAGCGCCGACCGTTGAGATGACTGGGTCGTTCTCTATTATAACGGAGCTTAAGGGGTTCGGAACCCTCTGGAGTCTAGAGAATTCAATTTTTGATTACCTTTTGATAAAGATCCACAATGGCGCCTTGACGCTCTGATTTATCTGTTAGAGTCTCTATTTTTACAAGATCTTGATTTAATTTTTGTTTGTATTGAGGATCGGGCCAGTGATCGATACGACTCTTTATTTCTTGTAACAATTCTTCAGGAGTTTTACTTTTAAGAATTTCTTGAGTGTCTTGCAGTTTTTTAGCCGCTTCTTTTGCTTGAGTTATCAATTCTTCTTTAGCTTGTTCTCTATATATAGTATCGATAATATCTCTTGTTTTTGTACACTGCTTAGTCGTCCAAATTTCATAATTTTCTATGAGAGAGTTAACAAAGTTTTTAAAGATAGGAATGTCATTTAAATCAAAACCGCCTAAGTAAGCGTTAATGAACGATACATTAGCCTGCTTTCGGTTGATAGCTCTAGTAATTGAAAATGCTATTATTAATTGTATCCAAATATTTTCAAATAATTGATTGAGTACCCAAAATATTAATAAAAACAAGAAATAAAATATAATTGAAAATACAACATTGACAATCGTTAAAGATAGGCAGGGTAGGGCTAACTGTGTACAATGGTAGAGGCTTAGTCTAAATTGAGGAGCAGGAAGATCATTTAAATCTATTGCTTGATTTCGCTGTAGATTTTGACTAATTTCTGCCATGACTCCCCAGAAGGAACCCAATAGGCTAATCAGTAGAACACCTACAAACAAATTTTCCTCGACAAAGCCAGTCAACCTAGCAAATATCTCATCCATGGTTCGGTTTAGTGGGAATAAACGGATTGAGAGCTACGGCTGGCTAACTGACGAGATTTAATATATTGACTTGATGGATAGTATATTTTTTTCTCAACTCCATTGATAATGGGTTCGCTCTTGACCCACCCGTTGGCTTCTAGCTGTTCTAATTTTTCGGATAGGCCCTGTCCGAGTCGTCCGGTCTCCAGCGCCAGGTTACTGGGAGTGGCAACCCGCAATTTCAAGAGGTCTCGTAAAATTTCCGCAGAGTCGGGGGGAATAGCGCCGGTTTGGATGGCTTCTTGCAGGGGCGTGGCTGGGGCGGCGCTCCGGCGGCGGAGAGTTCTATATTTCCGAAGGGACATAGGATGATGGCGACTGTTGAGACGAGATGAGTGGATTGTCTCCTATGATAACGGCGCTTAAGGGGGTCGGCGCCGTTTTACTGTTAGCTGATAACAGTAAACAGTGACTAGTGAAATACTTGATAACTGCTAACTGATATGGCAGGCCTAAATGGGTGGTGAACACAATCAAAGGATTATCCCCCCCAACCCCCCTTGGAAAGGGGGGCGTGAATCGAACCCTGTTCATGATTCACTTAGGCCTGCTATACCTGTTTTTCCTCAACGTTTTATGGAATTAAAGGTTATAAAAACTATCCTATTTTTTAAGTTTATGAAAGTATTCAGCCTAGTAGTATAGATAATTTGCAGAAGAGGATCGGGCATTGACACGCTTTGCTGGGGAAAGTTTATTTTTTGGGCAAGACCTGTATAAAACGAACCGCAAAAGCTGGATCATGGGTGACGACAGGCATATTTTCTAATTCAGCTTGAGCCATAATCATGCGGTCAAAAGGATCTCGGTGATTGATCGGTAAAAGGCCAGCTCTTAGGGCGTGAGCGGCAGAAATAGGGAGTTCCTCAAATTGCGTCTTTTGAAGAATTTTATAATAATTTAACACTAATTCTTCAGCTTCTGGCAATTTACCAATACGATATTTAGTGGCAATTTCCCAAGTAGATGCGCTACTAACAAAAATCTTATTTTGGGGATTTTCTAAAATTCCGTAACTTATTTTATCAGGTTTACGATCATTAAAAAGCCACCAAAGTAAAATGTGAGTATCAATCAAGTATTGGTTTCCCATAAATCTAGTTCTTCTTCTGGTAAAGGCTCAAAAAAAGCGCCGCCTAGTTCGCCTTGAAGTAAACCGGGGCGTCGGGGCTGAAGGGATTCCTGATGGAGGTTTGAACGGAAGTCGAGGATTAAAGCGTAGAGCAGATCAAGTTTTTCTTCTGGAATTTCCTGAAGCTCATCAATGATTTTTTGGATTAGCATAGGTTTACCTCCATTGCATAACGGTGGCGAGTCTTATGGACAGCGCCGACTGTTGAAACGAGATGAGTGGATTGTCTCCTATGATAACGGCGCTAGGGGGGCGGCGTAAACTCTCCGCTAAGTTATAAACTTCTACTAGCTCGGCGCTTTTGATAACCTTTGAACTAAGTTGCTGTAGTCGGTTAAAGACTGCGTAGCGCAAATCGATTCTTTGTTGATTTGTAATGGGTGATGATAAAGAGTCATGAGTTGGGAGGCGTTTAAGGTTTCGATGGCGTAGGCTTTTCCGGTGGAGTCGCTAAATTCGACTTCAAAAATGTTAGGCTCATATTCTTCAACAATGGTTCCTACGTTACCTTGATATAGGTTAAGTTCAGGAAGATCTTCGATTAAGGCGACAACATCTAGTAATTTCATAAATTTGCTCCTTTTTAAAGTACATAACAGGTCACTAGACGAGGAAAATTTTCATCTTTTCTAACTATCCAGACGCTATGGATAACAGCAGTTTGACTTTTATTAACAAGGGGAAAGTCAATAACATATTTTTGTCCGTATTGGTTACTTTTTTCGGGAATTGCTTCATAATTTAATACGGCTTGTATAAGGGCATTTTTAAGGATTTCTAGATTTTCTGTTGTTATGTTTAATGCTGATTTAAAAACACGGGCTTTATGTTGTCCATCAGCATGGGTAAAGTTGAGGGAGTAGCCGATCAGTTTATTATCATCAATGTAAACTTGATCAGGATTAGGCAATTTCATTATTTGGCATCCTCCTCAATAACCTATCATATCCTAGGCGGCTAATAACTAGGCGCAGGGCGCGATATTCGCCCTATTTCTTGATGTCGCCGTTTTTCAGCGCCGGGAAGGTTTCGCTAGGGAAGTCTGGGCCATAAACCTCGGCGGGATCGAGGATATAGCTCCGTATCGACTACCGCCGGTTCCGCGGACGAAGCGGTTCACCCCCACGCCTGTGGGGAGGATTTAGCCACCCTGAGCGCATCTTGAGCAAGTTATCGGCTAACAGTAAACAGTGACCAGTGAAATACTTGATGACTGCTCACTGCTAACTGATACCTGTTTTTCCTCAACGCCTTTTGGCATCAAAGGTTTCAGCGCCGTTTGACAGTTATCAGCTAACAGTAAACAGTGACCAGTGAAATATTTGATAACTGATAACTGCTAACTGATACCTGTTTTCCTCAACGCCTTTTGGCATCAAAGGTTTCGGCACAAAGTTTGACGGCGGTGGTGGAGCCGAGCTTGTCGCGCTCAACGCCTTTTGGCATCAAAGGTTTCGGCGCTCGCGGATCGTGAATTGACTGTGATCGCCCCAAATGCGCTCAACGCCTTACGGCATCAAAGGTTTCGGCACTTCATTTTAGACATACCGCAACATTCCTTTATACACAGCGAACAACGCCTTGTGGCATCAAAGGTTTCGGCACAATAAGCCACCGGCCGGCCCCAATCGTCCACCTCAACGCCGTGCTCAACGCCTTACGGCATCAAAGGTTTCGGCACCCGCCCAGTATCACGCCGATCCAGCGAGTTAGAGCGTGAACAACGCCTTGTGGCATCAAAGGTTTCGGCACAGATCAGCGCCAATAGAAAGATAAAAGCAAAGAACCCGTGAGCAACGCCTTTTGGCATCAAAGGTTTCGGCGCCGTTTGACAGTTATCAGCGAACAGTAAACAGTGACCAGTGAAATACTTGATGACTGATAACTGCTAACTGATACCTGTTTTTCCTCAACGCCTTACGGCATCAAAGGTTTCGGCACCCTTTACGCTGAACTGTAGCCTAATTGTTCCCCGGTGCGCTCAACGCCTTACGGAATCAAAGGTTTCGGCACCCTCAACGGTATCCCTCCTCACCGCCCTACTCATCCGCGCTCAACGCCTTACGGCATCAAAGGTTTCGGCACGCCTACATTTTAGCCACCGTCGAACACGAAACCGCGCGCTCAACGCCTTACGGCATCAAAGGTTTCGGCACGATAGCGAACTTCCGGCGGAATCCGCCCATGCCAACGTGCGCTCAACGCCTTACGGCATCAAAGGTTTCGGCACTAGTGGGTTTAGGTCTCTCTTGACCTCTTGATTACCATGCGCTCAACGCCTTACGGCATCAAAGGTTTCGGCACGGGGGGCTTTAGGCCCCTCTTTATCCCTATGCAAGATTTGCGCTCAACGCCTTACGGCATCAAAGGTTTCGGCACCATTTAGGCTATTTTGAAGTCTATCCCTTGTTTGCGCTCAACGCCTTACGGCATCAAAGGTTTCGGCACCGGTAGCACGTCCTCGGCCATCAACGTCCCGGAGCGGCGCTCAACGCCTTACGGCATCAAAGGTTTCGGCACCTGTCTAATATCCTAGATTTTAGGCTAAGATGGGAGGCGCTCAACGCCTTACGGCATCAAAGGTTTCGGCACCGTATAGGCAATCACTCAGCGCCGGAATACCGCCGCGCTCAACGCCTTACGGCATCAAAGGTTTCGGCACATTCTAGCGATATTAGCGGTCAATTCGAGAAACCCCTGCGCTCAACGCCTTACGGCATCCAAGGTTTCGGCACGGTATGAGAACCGGGGCGAAATTGCTCCCCATCTCGCGCTCAACGCCTTACGGCATCCAAGGTTTCGGCACGAAGGAGTAATTGTCTTGCCTGCTGGCAGTATGAGCGCTCAACGCCTTACGGCATCCAAGGTTTCGGCACGATTTTTTTGAGGCTTTCCTGTACAGCGATGGGGGGCGCTCAACGCCTTACGGCATCCAAGGTTTCGGCACAAACCAGAGAAGCAATTCAGGCATAGAGTTGACCTTGCGCTCAACGCCTTACGGCATCCAAGGTTTCGGCACTCTCCGGCGAGTCGTTTTCCGACCCCCAGCCTGAGGCGCTCAACGCCTTACGGCATCCAAGGTTTCGGCACGAAGTGATTGCGCTGGCTCTGGATACTGATAACTACGCGCGCTCAACGCCTTACGGCATCCAAGGTTTCGGCACGACTGTCAACAGGCTATCGGTATCCCCGCTACTTAGCGCTCAACGCCTTACGGCATCCAAGGTTTCGGCACCATTGTAAAAATGTAGAATGGGCGCGGGAGAACTGCGCTCAACGCCTTACGGCATCCAAGGTTTCGGCACGCGACGCTCCCTAGCAAGCCCTCTAAAATGGACTTGCGCTCAACGCCTTACGGCATCCAAGGTTTCGGCACTGTTTGGAGAGTATTTTGTCCTCTCTCGCACGGCTCGCGCTCAACGCCTTACGGCATCCAAGGTTTCGGCACGGGGTTCACCGATTAACACGCGTCACTGACGGGAATGCGCTCAACGCCTTACGGCATCCAAGGTTTCGGCACCCGGTGAACAGGGCGATCCCTGTCCCTCGGATATACTGCGCTCAACGCCTTACGGCATCCAAGGTTTCGGCACCATAAGTCTCTAATCTATGGGGTAATCCGCTATTAGCGCTCAACGCCTTACGGCATCCAAGGTTTCGGCACTGGTCAGTGCCTTCAAAGCGAACACTGTGAATAACTCGCGCTCAACGCCTTACGGCATCCAAGGTTTCGGCACTGCTGACCCCCGGTAAACCTTTTAGCCCGGACAAATGCGCTCAACGCCTTACGGCATCCAAGGTTTCGGCACCGCTTAAACAATGGCGCTCATCGCCCCCGTAGTAGCCGCGCTCAACGCCTTACGGCATCCAAGGTTTCGGCACAAGATGTGTAACTGCCTATAGTCCCATGTGTGCTCGCGCTCAACGCCTTACGGCATCCAAGGTTTCGGCACTTGGACGAGATCATCGAGCAGGAGCCGGACCCCGGTTTGCGCTCAACGCCTTACGGCATCCAAGGTTTCGGCACTTACTGCCGATGTGCCAACCTTCCGGGCTTATGTGCGCTCAACGCCTTACGGCATCCAAGGTTTCGGCACTTAAGGGGTCTCCCCAGGGTGAGCCGTTTACGTCGCGCTCAACGCCTTACGGCATCCAAGGTTTCGGCACTTACCTTTTTCAGACTCGGACTTACTCAAAAATACGCGCTCAACGCCTTACGGCATCCAAGGTTTCGGCACACCCCAAACTCGGACGGGTGACCCGGAAAAGCTAGCGCTCAACGCCTTACGGCATCCAAGGTTTCGGCACTAAAGGAGAAAGATCCGTTACCTGCTGACTCAACTGCGCTCAACGCCTTACGGCATCCAAGGTTTCGGCACAATTTGGGCCGCTATCGCCTCCGCCGCCCGGTAGTGCGCTCAACGCCTTACGGCATCCAAGGTTTCGGCACCCTAAAAAGTAAGCCTAGGGCCATTAACCCCAATCGCGCTCAACGCCTTACGGCATCCAAGGTTTCGGCACCGGAGTTCTTAAGGAAGGGCTTGGCCATTATTTTGCGCTCAACGCCTTACGGCATCCAAGGTTTCGGCACAACCCCATCATATACCCTTGAAAAAGCTCTATACTTGAGCGCTCAACGCCTTACGGCATCCAAGGTTTCGGCACATACGCCAGTCAAATCGTATCCATCCTAGCTCAGGCGCTCAACGCCTTACGGCATCCAAGGTTTCGGCACGGCGGGGGCTGAAAACCCCATCCAGCCTAAAGCCTGAGACTATTTTACAAGCGCCCCGCCCCAACCGCATGGGCAAGCCCCTAAATTTCCCAAAAAGCCGAAAACAGATCCTCATGAACCCTTACCCAGAAAGCATTAGAGCCTCTCGCGAGCGCCGCCGAGACCCCAAAAATCCCCCAAACCCAGACAGCGCAGAAACTCCGGTCACTTCAGACCCCAAAGAATCGCCAACAACCGGAGATCCCTGCTCTTTCTAGACAATACGGAAGCCCCCCTCTTCCAGAACCCAAGTATTCGCTCGATTATACTTAGGGAGATCCTTCACACATTGAGCCGAAAGCCGGATCAAAATCAGATCATCCTCCGGGGACAAAATTCGCTCCAACTCCCAGCGTAACTTTTCCCGCATTCGCTGACTGAGCCAACAGCGAAAAATAGAGTACTGCAAACGGTCGCCATAGCCGTCCAGAAGCTTGTAAGCCTTGCGCCAACGCTTATGGCAACGGATATCGTAACAGACCAAATACCAATTCTTGAGTTCCGCCATAGCATCCCCCTAGCGTAGAATTAAACGACCAAACAGACCCGGCTCCCCCGACCACTCCTTCTCCAGAAGCCGAGTCTCCAACTCAAACAAGCGCCGATAGGTCAGAGAATAACCCGTCGCCGGATGCTTCCAAGATTCCGACTTGCGACTTTCGTAAAGATCGATCAACTTCCGGCGTCCCGCCTCGCTCAGCCAAACCTGAGCGCCGCGAATCTCAAAATCCGCCGAGACATCCCACTGCCCCCGATTCACCGACGCCATAACCGGCATATCCACTAGGGGCATCCGAAACACCTCCATCAAATCCAACGCCAAAGGCGGCGCTTGGGTGCGCGGCTGATGGTAGAACCCCAAAGCAGGCTCCAGACCTACCAACAAAATGGCGTTCATTACATCCTTAATCAACAACGCGTAGCCAAAACTCAACAGCGCGTTAAAGCGATCCTTCGGCGGACGGCGACTGCGCCCCGAAAACCGCATTTCCGGCGGCGCTTCCTTGCCAATTAGTTGAGGCAACGCCCCAAAATAGAGCGCTGCGACATTCCCCTCCAAACCCAACAAAGTTCCGAGGGATTGAGCCTGAGAAACCTGTTTAAGCACAGCTTTCATCTGAGCGATAACCGAAGCTAATTCAGCGTTCTCTCCCTCTTGATAACGCTGGCCCCGCATTAAAAACTTACGCTGACTTTCCCCCCGACAATAGACCAGCTTCTGGGCTAACGTTAACGCCAACTCTGGCTGAGTCAACGCCCGATACTGCCCAATCCGGCGCTGGATACTTCCCCCTCGGGGATCGATACTACCCACATAACGACCGCCCCCGGAGATAAAATGAACGCCCACATTTTTATCTGCGAGAAAATGAAGCGCCTGGGTAGAAATTTGAGAGAAACTATGAAGCGCCACCTGGGAAACCTGTTGAATGGAAAGCTTCTGCTCCGCTTGCTCCCGTCGCGTAATTTTCAACTGATCTCCGGTTCGTCCCACGCGGGCGCCCGGCTCTAACACATGAATCACTTCTCGTTCGTCATCCTGGGGAAAAAGCCGCGTCGCCGGCCACTCTTTATTGTGAGATAAACGAGCTTCTTCGGGCAAACAGACCGGCGCTAGGGAGCAACGGGTACATAACTGTTCATTGGCGGTCACCGGCGGACGATAGGAAGAGCGCCGTAACGCCCTTGCTTTTTGAATGGTTTCCTTAACCCAAAGCCGACTAGCCTCGTCAAAGGGAATATGAACTAACACATTATCGGCGTGGTAACGAATCCGCCCTTCCGCCACGGCAACCTTTTGAGTCGCTTCCAGCAGACAACAATAGGCCAAAATTTGTAGGCGGTCGCTTTCCCAGGCTTGGGGGCGCTTATTTTCATCCCGAAAAGATCGTCCCCGCTTATGCTCATAGGGAACTAGTTGTCCCTGCTGAGTTTTAAGGGCATCCACCCGCCCCCGTAGCCCCAGGATTTCATCTTCGAGGTAGAGATCTAACCAATCTCCCTCCGCTTCTGGTTCTAATTCTTCATGCAAACGGCGCCCGGCAAAAACCGCCGCGTCTTGGGTATAAAGCTCCTCGACTTCTTCTAGATAAAACAGACGGGGACAGTAGCCGTAGGCGTGGAGAGAACAGACCCGCAGGGTTTCTTCCGAGTCGGCGATCAGTTCTGGAGTCGTTAATTCAAGGGTTGACATAATCAGTGAGAAGTAGATTTGACATAACTCCCACTTTAGGCAATGACCCCTGCAAAAAAACTTCAGGGTTTAAAATTATTTTTTTACGGATTAATCGTTACCCAGTTCTGTTCTGTGAGTTGTCCCCCTTCAGAGAGACTAAATCGCTGGAACTTGCCTTGGGTTGTGACGCGGTCAATCCAAACAGGCAAAGCAATCAGCCCTCGGTTATCTACTGCTAACCAAGTGATCTCCCCATCAGAATCTCGATAATCCCTAAAGCCGTTGACCATCGCCCAGGACTCACCCAAAGACAAGCCTCCAAAACGGCTAATCCGCTCAGGAAAACTCACGGCAATCGCCACCCTTTCCGCTAGAGTAACCGTCGCTTTTTCCGACAAAGAATTAATAGAGACGGCAATTTTTAAGTCTGTTAGCAACTCTTGAAAGTTCGGCTTAGAAAACTGACTACTGGGATAGGTTCCCAAATGCTGTTTACTAAACTTATGATGTCGTTGCTTGCGAACAATACGAGAAATAGGCGGCGGAGCGCCGATTAAACCAATCGCTAACTTTACCCCTAAATGGGCGGTTAAATCGACTTCCCCCACCAGAGATAATAAAAATCCATAGATTGTCGAAGGAGGCGGGTAAAGGTACGTTTCCTTATAATCCCTCGCAAAGCTACGGGGGAAGCTACTGCAAGGACAATCCAGGTAAAAGAGATTATTCATAGACCTCTCGACGGTGAGCAATTTTGACGACTAAGATAACTAACTCATTATCTTTAATTTTGTAGATGACGCGATAATCGCCAACTCGAATGCGAAAATTTCCATTAGCATTTTTGAGCTTTTTAGCATCAGGAGGATAAGGATTAATCCCAAGATCGTCAATTTTTCTAATGATTCTGACTTGGATGTCTTTAGGAAGCTTAGATAAAGATTTTTGAGCCGATCTTAGGATTTCGATACGGTATTGACTCATGAGTCTAAAAACCTAGCTCCCGCTTAGCTTGCTCCCAGGGAATAGCCTCCCCATTTTCTGGATCGGACTCTGCGAGGATAACGTCTTGAGCGTCCATTAAGTCTTCAAGCTCCTCGATGTCAATTACAGCTAATTGTCCTTGAGTGATTTTTTCAAGAAAATCAGGGATTGAAAGATGGCGTTGCTCAGCGAGAGCGGATAACGCTTCCCAAGTCTCATTGGCGAGTTGAATGTTAGTCATAGAAACTATCCTCATTTTTAAGTTTAGAGACGTATTCATCAAGATACCGAGGCTTGCAAAGCTTCCTTCGCTTCAGCGATAGCGGTTTTGATCCCGCCGTGGACATTAACCCCCAACTTCTTCAGTTGCTCTCCGTAGGGAGTCCGAGCGACGTCCCCCGCCACAATTAGCTCAGATGCGGGAATATCCCCCACCTCTACCAATCGCGCCAAACGAGAACAGCCAACGCTATCGCCAACCCGCTCAAAACAGCCCATAATCCAGGGGCTAGGATCGTCCGTAATCCGCAACACAAGGGATTCCGGCCGAAACTCATAGAGAAAACGAGAATGATTACCCCCCACATGGCGAATCCCGGCGATTGCTTCTAGTAGATACTCAGCCCGTTCAATCTTTTTCAAGTGAGCGGGAGTGACGGCTAAAGTATATTGATAGGCCGTGCAGTGAACTTCAGTTTGATGAATTGAGGTTTTACCTTTGGTTCCTCCTGTCGAACCAAAAGCAATATCCCCCCAATAAGGATCAAGACTAATGGCGCGACTAATTTCTAAGGCTCCCCGGCGCTTAGTGGTGGCGTCTTTGTTATCTTTCCCCTTTTTAGCGTCCATATAGCCAAACAGATCGTCGTCAATGTACTTGACGGCATCGAAGACTTCGGTCTTAAACTCGTACTTGTCTTGATCCGGGTCAAAACTACGATTCGTCTGGTCTCCGTGATAATTTTGAAAATACTCCCGATAAGCCCAGCGAATCGCTTCGGCGCTCACCGTTGTGTACTGATCACTGCCGCGAGTAATCTTTTGTAACGTCGCTAAGGTGCTACCGTCGCCCTCCCCGCGATTATTAGCGGCGACAGCGGTGGGGGTAACAATAGTGGCAAACAGATGTTTAGTCATGGCGAGTAAAACTCCTAAAAATTGAGTGGTTGAATGGGTAGAGAAAAAAGTTAGGCTAGCTCCAGTTCTAGACCGCCCCCTGATTCGGCGCCGGTCGCAACCTGATCCAGCATTTCCTCTGGCACTTCGGTTTCGCCCTGTTTATTTTTGCCTTCATAGGTGGCAATGGCCAGTAGCGCCAGATCTCGGGCCTGTTTCCAGTTCCGCTCGCGGTGAAGCCAGTGATAAATCTCCGAGCCGGCGCCGCGGGCCGCTTTACTGGGATTCCGACTGAGAAAATCGACAACCGCCGCCGCAAATTCGGGTTGCGTGCTAGGGCGTTGGAATAAGTAAATGATCTTTTTCATGGCTTGAGGATAGTCCAGTTGCCTGCCTTGTTTAGTCGCCTCTTCGATTTGTTTTCGTAGATAGGCGCTGAATCCGCCTTTAATGGCGTCAAAGAAAATTTGTTCAAGCGGTTCAAGATAGTTGGTCATTTTAATGAGTCCTTTACGTTCATAAATTTCAGTGGTTTTACGGAATTCAAAGAATCCCTCATACCACCGTCTCTTGGCAATGAGGTTATCCGCAATCCAAGGCAAGACCTTAGAATGAGCTAGCCAAGTTTTTTCGGTACCTTTTTCCGTCATGGTGCGGACAACGGCTGGAAAGAGTGACCAGGCGTTTTGATATAGCTCCAAAACGTGATCTGTTGCCTGAACCCGATAAACCGCCTGCTTTAGATAGGATTGATTTCCATCCCACGGTTGTTTTCCGAGTCGATAAACTTCACAGTAATTAACTCGAAACTCTTGAGAATCTTCAATGAATTTCTCTTGTAAAAGAAATCTCAAAGCTGATTCTCCGGCGCCGTTAGCCCGAAACTCCCCATAGGGAGTCAGTTTTCGAGCCGTCTTGCCAGCAGAGGCCCGACGACGTTTAACCCAGACGTTAAGATTAGTGACGCTGGGAATGACTAACGCCGATAGGAATCCGGGTAATCGGTAATATTGGCAAGCAATCGGTAAAAACAACAGGGAAAGATAATTTTCTGGAGACTCTTGATAGGCGCCGTTAGCAAAATCTTCTACTAATCCGGGTAAATGGTGACCTTTTAAAGGAATTTCTTTCTTGAATTTTCCTTTCGTATTAAAAGATTCTTTAAACTCGCCCGTATAGTAACACGTTAATAACGGTCGATAATCTAGCCAAATTTCAGGTTGCCCTTCATCAACCTTAAATCCTTTAGATTGAGTCGTCTTGTCAAAACTACGCTGTTGACTATGTTGTAAAAATGTCGTGGTTACTCCATCTGTAAAAACATAACGGCTTTGCTCGTCTAACTTGAGAGCCTTAACATTTAAATAACCGTCCTTAATCTCATAGGTCTGGGAGAGCAACCACTGAACCGCTTCTTTATCAGAGCAATTCCAAGAAAGCTTGATATCGCTATCGGTCACTTCCCACTGCAAAGGAGCGCCTTGTTGATTAAGCGCCGATAACGCCAGAGCTAACCCGGCGACCCCCGCCCGATGGGGTAAAAGGCTATTCGGGTTAAAAAGGGAAAGAATCATCGTTGTCATTACAGGTTACCTCCTCGTTGTGTAGCGCCGATTTCCTCGGTGTAAGACCAGAGACTCCTGGGGGCAATGGGATAAAACTTGTATTTTTCCTTCGGCTTCCAGCCCGTCGCTGGAATGGGGACAGTAAATTTAGCAATTTCTTGGGTCGGCAATCCTTTGATCCGAGACAAATCTTGCTCCAACAGGGCGGTAATATTATACCCTGGTTCTCGCAAGGGAGCGGGATAGGTTTTCCAACCGCCATCTAACCAGACTAAATTAAGATCATCATCGCCGTCTCCCGGCTCTGGAGTAAACACTTCTAACCATTGGGCTAACTGGCTTTGATTAACGTCGCCGGTGAGACTTTCCAGCATGGCCTTCCCTTGGGCGAGAGTGACGGCGCTGTAGGGAAACCCCTCTTTTTCATCGGGATAAAAGAGAGCGTCCAGGGCATGACCGCAATATCGACGATTTAAGCGCCCTAATCTTTGAATCAACCCCGCAGGATCGGCAATTTGAGAAACCAGCAAAGTAGCCGATAAATCTAAGGACATCTCCGCCACCTGAGTACAAATTGCTATGACAGGCTTTTTCTGATCTGGCTTGAAAGCGTCCACAACCGCGCGATGATGATTAACCCGGTCTTGATAACGATAACGACTGTGATAAAGGAGAGCTGGCAATCCTCGCTTTTTAGCTTCTTGGTAAACTGCGATAGCCGTATTGACCTGATTACAGACCCAAAGCGCCTTGCCGCCAGACTGTAATTCTTCCTCCACTCGTCGCCAGTCTGGCTCGTTTTGAAGATAAAAGCGATAACGAGGTTTAGTTTCCAAATCCTTGGGCCCTTCAATAATTTCAATAGGTTCGCCAACCGCTTCCTCAATCGCCCGTTTTTGCCAAGGGAGAACCGACGCGGACATGAGTAAAACCGGCGCTTTCACCACTTTTAAAAAGCGTAGTAACGTTCCGAAAAGTTTAGCGTCGTAGCAATGGACTTCATCAAAGACAAAGGCGGCATTAGCGATAGCGGGAAAGCAGTACAATGGACGACGATTACATTGAAATAAACCGAGAACGGTATCCACTGTACAGACAATGGACTCGGCGCCCCAAGCTCGGAAAGATTCTAGTTTAATCGCCACTTCCGAACCCGCTTCGAGTTGTTCCTCTTCCCCTGTTTTCATCATCTCTAAATCGACTTGATAGCGGGAGTGAAAGAGTTCAGCTTCTAATTTACCGTGAACATAGTCAATAAAGCCCTCTGTACTTGTACCTGTAGTAGGATAACAGAAAAAGAGTTTACGACCAAGAGCGTGGGTTTTAGCCCAATTATAGGCGCCCAAGGTTTTTCCCGTGCCGCAACCTGCCCTAGCGATGGCCACCCGGCTTTTAATCTTGCCCAGATTTGTTTGAAAGGGTCTGAGAGAGTCGCCCGCCAATCGCTGATCAATCACCCTTTGTACTTTATTTTGATCTAAAGTTGTTGCAATTTCCTTGGTGATCCAATCCCTATAGCTTAGTTTTGTCCCATCTTGCCTTGTGAGATCCGCATTGGGAAAAGCGGAAGCCGAACAATCCCCGGCAATTAAGAGGGCTTTA
The DNA here is from genome assembly GCA_016471375.1 of Cyanobacteria bacterium RI_101. Classification (GTDB taxonomy): domain Bacteria; phylum Cyanobacteriota; class Cyanobacteriia; order Cyanobacteriales; family Microcystaceae; genus Synechocystis. The sequence continues at coordinate 28,325 of WGLZ01000049.1, read as the reverse complement.
ACCACGGCGCATAAAGTTTGATCAAGAGAGCGCTCGGCTAATGCGTCTTTAACCTCGCTTCGCTTCTTCTTGATATCATTAACCGTCCAGACTTGAGCGGGAGCGGCTGAAAGCTTAATCTTAGGCGTTAAGCCATCAATATTTCTAAATCCATATTTCAATAAACCTTTAAAATTAGGATGAAGAAAATATAAAAATAGTTCTACGTCTCCGCTTGGTTTAATTTCGCCAAACTCGTCACTACACTGGCCTTGTTTTCCTCCTAATTTGAGATGATGACCGCCGGCCGCCATTAGAGCGGTGTAAAAATCCGCCTCAGCCTGTTGCAACCATTCTCGAAATTCCCACGCCAACAAAACAGACGCCACTTCATGGCGCAACATTTGCTGTTCTTCTAGAGAACGCTGGGGAGAAGTTCCCGGAATTTGAGAGCGAACCATTCCTTGAAAGTGGTGATTTGCTTTACCCCAATCATGAAGATAGGCGGCTAACTTTACCGTATTTCTTAGATGCTCTAGGGTGCAAGTTAAACCAAATTGCTCAAGCAAGCGATCACCCAAGGTATTCACTAACACCGTGACGGCGTTGACCACATCGGCAGTGTGACCGACCAAACTGTAAGACCCTTGCCAATGACCGGCTTTATAGGATTTCGCTAATAAACAATTCGGCTTTAATTTAGGCGACATTTTCAGATTCCTCCTTTTTTGCATAAAACCAGCCACAGCCAAAATGACCCCGTCCGCCTAACCCTACACACTGTAATTTGATAGAGTCATCGGCGCTTAACCCTTCTACCGTCACGCCAAACCCCATCACATGTTTGCCGCGAATTTGGAGCGAGCGCCGGGCTAAGTTTCCATCTGGGCTACTCTCGATAAACGGTTGACCTTTGATTTCTAGTCTTTCCAAACCCTTTTGACAGGATTCCAGAAAATATTGCGGCGCTGTATGCTCATCCCACTGCTCCAACTTAATCACGACTAATCGCGAGGTCAAGATAGGAGAAGCTTGGATCAGGGTTAAACGCGGCTGAATCAGGCGGATCAGATTACCGCGCAAGTCAAGCACTTGATTTTGGAGAAGGCGATACCACGTTTGCGCTTGTTCCGCTGGGCACCGTAGGCGAAAGCGAGAATAACGGTTTAAATAGATCGTTCCCTGCTTATTGCCAATCCCCGGAATACTAGAAAGCAAGATTTCTGGCGTAATTTCTACTCCTTGGGATTGGCAGATCTGCTTGATCGCAGAGTAAAGACTATAGCCATGATCGGCTGGGAGCGTGCGACCCCTTAGTGAAAATTGAATTTCTAAAAAATTCATGATTCAAAATCTCCAGTTTCATACTGCCGAGCCATAATCTCGGTCTCCTGCTGAAGCAATTTTACCAACTCCGGCGGCGCCGTAGCCATAGCCTCCTTGCCATAGTACAGAAGCCAGCGTTTCACCTCCTGCAAACCGCCCACCTCCAGACGCAACGTCAAAGAACCGTCGGCGCGTTCCTCAATCCTCTGGGACGAATGCCACTCCCGCTCCCGGATAAACGGCGCCGCCTTACGGGTAAACTCAATCGCCACCCGGTAAAGACAATTTCCCTTTTCCACCTGAAAGGCGTTTTTGCTGTAGATTTTCCAATCAAAACTGGGGTCGGGGTCGAAGGTCTGGTCTAAAATGCGATACTCCCGGATACGGTCAAGGCGAAACTCCCGGAAAGCCTGACGATGATGGCAAAAGGCCACCAGGTAAGGATTACTGCCCCGGTAAATGTCCAGATAGTAGGGGTCAACGACGCGTTCCGACTCCGCGTCGCGCCCCGCCGTGTAATAGCGCATCCAGAGTTGTCGGGAAGAGCGCCAAGCCTCCTGTAGGACTTGATAAATATTGGGGTCAAGGTTGAGCAACTCCGCTCCCGGTCGAAAATTAATCCGCTCTTGCACCAACTTTTCCAGATTGACCCAGACTTTTTCCGGCAACCGTCGGGCCAACTGTTGGATCGAGGACTGCAACTCCGCCTCATAGGCGGAACCGGCATAGCCTTCCAGCGCCTTAGCGCCGAGGGTCAGGGCAAACAGTTCCCCTTGGGTCAGGGGAATCGCGGGTAAGCGCCAGCGGGGATCCGCGTAGTGATAACCCTTACTAGAACTAAATTCCAGGGGAGCGTCAAACCGGTCTCGCAAAAAAGCCAAATCGGCCCGGAGGGTTCTTTCCGAAACTCCCAGCCGCGCCGCCAAGGCCTTAGCCGTATAGCAATGGGGCGAACGAATACAGTCGTCAATGGCCAACAGGCGCTCCAACTGCCGGGGGGACAAAGGTTTGTTTTCGGTCACGGTAGTCTCTGGGTTAAGCCAACGCCACCATCCTAGAACAGACCCCCTGCGAAAACCTTTCAGGGTTTAAAAATATTGTTTAACGCTTCTCCTTCAGTACCGTGCGCAGACAACTAAAACCCCTCCCTAGCCTTTCCCTTGCCAAGGGGAGGGAACAAAGATTTCCGGTTCTCCCCCTTACCAAGGGCTACCGTGTACACACCTCTACCCATCAGCCTCGTTTTGCCCCCCCAGCCCCCCAATTTTGGGGGGAGTTAGAGGGGGTTATGACGCTTGCGTATAAACCGAAGCTCCTTCAGGGGAGTCGTCCAGACCCTTTTGGCTCGCAAACCCCCTCAGGGAGCGCGCGCCCCGGCGCTACCCTAGAAAGCTGAGTCTATTTTCCCGGAGCGCCCAAGCCAAGGGCCAAAGTCTCAGTCCTTGAGCGCCGAGTTCGGAGCCGCGGCTGGAAAATCAGGGCGGTTTGCTCCTCGGGGAGCGGTCTGTGGTTATCTTGGTCGGAAGATAGCGCGTCCGCGTCCCTAGAGAAAAAGTCCGAACATCATGGTTTATCAAAAAATCGACCTTGACCAACTCGGCGCCGAAGCGGCGCTGTTGACCCCCACCTACGCTTCTCGTTCCCTGACTTCGGGGATTCCCAAGTACGAGCTTCCCGAGGAGTCCGTCTCGCCCCAGATCGCTTACAACCTGATCCGGGACGAATTGGGTCTGGACGGCAATTCTCGCCTCAATTTAGCCACCTTCGTCACCACCTGGATGGAGCCGGAGGCCCGACAGTTGATGACGGAAACCTTTGACAAAAATCTGATCGACAAGGACGAGTATCCTCAAACCGCCGCCATTGAACTCCGTTGCGTCAACATTTTAGCCCGGCTCTGGAACGCGCCGGAGAGCGAAACCGCCACGGGATGCTCCACCATCGGCTCCAGCGAGGCCGCTATGTTGGGGGGCATGGCCCTGAAATGGAACTGGCGCAAGCGCCGGCAGGCCCAAGGTAAACCCGCCGACAAACCCAATTTGGTGATGGGGATTAACGTCCAAGTTTGTTGGGAAAAGTTTTGCCGGTATTGGGAAGTGGAGCCGCGGTTTGTGCCCCTGGAAGGCAATCGCTTTCATCTCAGCGCCGAAGAAGCGGTCAAACGGATCGACGAGAACACCATCGGCGTGATCGCCATTATGGGAAGCACCTTTGACGGGAGCTATGAGCCGGTCAAGGCCATTAACGACGCCCTGGAACACTTAAATGGCGAGACCGGTTGGGAAGTTCCCCTCCACATCGACGGCGCTAGCGGCGGTTTCATCGCCCCCTTTTTAGACCCCCAGTTGGAATGGGACTTTCGCCTCAAGTGGGTCAAATCCATTAACGCCTCCGGGCATAAGTACGGTTTGGTCTATCCCGGCGTGGGTTGGATTATCTGGCGCAGTCGGGAGGAGTTACCGGAAGAACTCATTTTTCACTGTAATTATCTCGGGGGAGATTTGCCCAACTTCGCCCTTAATTTTTCCCGTCCCGGCAACCAAGTCATCGCCCAGTACTATAATTTTTTACGTCTGGGACGCCAGGGATACCGCCAGATTCAACAGGCCTGTCGAGACACCGCCATGTATTTGGCCCGAGAAATCGCCCAAATGGGCTGTTTTGAGTTGCTGACGGACGGGAGCGATATTCCGGTCTTCGCCTGGAAATTACGCGACGATTTCGCCGATCAAAATCAGTTTACCCTCTTCGATCTAGCGGACAAATTACGGGAGCGGGGCTGGTTGGTTCCCGCCTACGCCATGCCCAAAAATCGGGAAGATCTGGTTGTGCAACGGGTCGTGGTTAAAGAGGGCTTTAGTCGGGATATGGCGGATATGTTGCTGGAAGATCTGCGGCGGGCGGTGGCGTTCTTCGAGGCCCAACCCCATTACCGCGCCAAATCCTCCGGCTCCCACTTCCATCATTAGCCCTTGCTTCGATCATCATCACCCGTAAAGTTTCCTCGACATTGGCGGCGCCTACAAACCCTCGGGGCCGGGCGTTTTGTCACCCAAATTGTTCATCGGCTCCCCAATGGTAATCTCCATATTTGGTCGTCGAGACGATTTCGCAAGCGCCGGAGTAGCGAGGTTCGCGCTTCTTTAACCGGCGCCGTTCCCGTCGCGAAAAAGCGCCGATATTGGGGCCTGAGACCGGAGCGCCTCTCTTGGTGGATTGGCGTTATTTTTACTCTTGGCTCCATTTTGTTTGTCCTTGGGGCGATCCCGATGATGTTTCCCAATCCTCCCGTTCAAGCGCTGTCTCTTCTGAACTTTCTTGGCTCTCTCTGTTTTACCATTGGCTCCTACGCCGCTTTTTTGGAGGTGATTAATCTCAATTTAGACCTAACCCTAGAAGAAGATATCTTAATTTTAGAAAAAAAACTCGGCGCTGTTCGCCATCCGCCGCAATCCTGGCGAAAAATTAAGACATTCGCTTGGCAACCTCAGCGCCTTGATTATCTCAGCGCCCTCATTCAACTTATCGGCGCTGGTTTGTTTAATATTAATTGTTTTTTTGCTATGAATCAGGGTTGGAGTTGGGAGTTAGACGACGTCTTGATTTGGTTTCCTAGCGCCTTGGCTTCTCTTCACTTTTGCCTGGCCAGTTATCTGGCGGCGGTAGAAGTTTTCCATGGCTATTGGGCTTGGCGCTGGCGAGAGTTGGAATGGTGGCTGGTGTTATTAAACCTGTTTGGCTCCGTCGGCTTTTTAAGCGGTAGTTTATTTGGTTTTTTGGGACAAGGGCCGTTTATTTGTTGTCAGGAATGGGGAACTAACTTTTCTTTCCTTTGGGGTTCAGTTTTATTTTTAGGGGGAAGTTATTTAATGATTCCCGAAATGTTGCAGGATTAGTTAGAGGATATTGAAAGGGAAGCATCTCAACTTTGCAACTAGTACGCCTCAAACCTTCACCCTCACCCTAGCTGATCGTCATTATCCCCAAAATAATAGCGGGTTTGAGTTCCGGCTCGGCAAGCGTATTCCCATTCCGCTTCGCTGGGCAACCGATACTTTTTGCCAGTCATCTGACTTAATTTTTGACAAAATTCTTGGCAGTCTTTCCAACAAACTGACTCAACTGAATTTTGAGGATTATCCTTAAATCGAGAGGGGTTATTGCCCATGACGGCTTGCCATTGTTCCTGAGTTACAGGATATTTACCCAGATAAAATTCCTGTAAAGTAACTTTATGAACTGGTTGTTCACGCTCATCATCATTTGACCCCATTAGAAAACTTCCCGCCGGAATCTTAACCAACTCTAGTTTTACCCCGCCGGGTAAACTTTCGGTTAAATTTTGCGGACTAACGGACGGAACTTGCACCCTTGGCGTTGCCAGAACTTGGATTTGCGTCTTGACTACCTGCGCCGATCTTTGCGGTTGCGTTTGATTTATCCCCAAATCCTGTAACACCTCTCTAGCGCCGCTATAACGTTATCTTTGTGCCAAAAACGATCATCTTATCCAAAACGGCGCCGAACTGAGCGCTCACCGGATTCTTAACCAGATAATCCCGCCAGCGCCATTCATGTTCCCCCGCGTCAAACAAATCACAGGGCGACACCCCCGTTAATAGATGCAAACAGGTTACCCCTAAACTGTAGAGATCGCTGGCGTTGACCGCTTTTCCATTGATCTGCTCCGGCGCCACATACTCCGCCGGGCCGATCACCGTGCCCGTCACCGGACGATTTTGGGGAGTCACCGCCTTAAACGTTTTCCCAAATCCCCCCTGACCAATCAACCTCAGCGCCTGGTAACGCTCCTTCAACCAGAGCTTTTGACCGCATTTGTGACAAAATCGATGGGTTTCCGGGTTGACCGCTAAACAATCGGGGTTAAGACACAGACTCATGGCGCGACTAAGTACAGACCAATAGCTCCATCATGCCCCAAATTTTCCGGCTCGGCGCAAAGCCGGTTATGGAGATTTCCCGTTGAAACCTGAATCTAAAACCGCAAGCTTTGGTATAATTACCGCTCGAAGCCGTCAACAGAGCGCTCCTCTACCAGGCTTAAGGTCAAACATGAAATACAAAGTCGCTCTCCGAAAAACAGAAGAAGGTTTTAGCGTTTCCTGCCCAGGTTTGCCGGGTTGCTGGTCTCAGGGACGGACAGAACAGGAGGCGCTGGAAAATATTGCCGACGCGATAACTGACTACATTGCGGTGTCTGCGGAATTGGCCGCAACCGAGGATAGCGAAGTCAGAGAAGTTGAAGTGGCCGCCTAAAGATGCCGAAAATTCCCGGTATAAATCACCGCAGTGCGGTTCGAGCCTTCGAGAAAGCTGGATACCGAATTATCAGAGAAAGCAAACATATTATCATGTCTAATGGGGAAAGAATCTTGACGATTCCGAGAGGAAATCCGATTGACGCCTTCACGCTTGGGGGAATTGTCAAAGACGCCGGATTGACGGTGGAGGAATTCAGGGAGTTTCTTTAAGACTCAAAAGTCGTCTTCAATTTTCTCTAGCTCGGCGCCGGTTATGGAGATTCCCTGTGAAATCGGCTCCAAGGCGGCGCCGCTTTTTCCTCCGGTTCCCCTCCTTGGCGGCGTACTGAGCTTGGCTACTGAGCAGTTCGACAGGCTCACTGTAACACCTGCCGAAGTATGCCGAAGGAAGGGGTTAGGGGTGGGTTCCTCCGGCGCTTTCACCATCCCGCCCCTTCAGGGAGCGACAAGTTTCTCTAGATACTCGCAGTTGTCATCGCTCAGCAAATCCCAGTCTAAACCCTGCTCTAGGTAATTATTAATCAGTTGGATGGCTGATTCGGCGCCGTCTTCAAGGGCTTTGATTGCCTGTTGAGCGATAGGCCAAGCGGTTTTATCGTTTTGGGAAGCTCGACGCCAAGCATGATTCAAAACAATAGAGGCGGGATTGACATTATCTTTAACCGCCCGTTTTCTCGCAAACTGAGCTAAGTCCTTGGCGGTAATAAAGCCCGGTCGCATATAGTTAACGTCGTCTTTGCCGTATATCAATTCAAGGGCGAACCGATCCGCTTCTTGCTCTTGTGGATCATCACTACCGCTAGGGTCAATTTTTTCATCCACAAGGGTGCGCCCTTCTTCGACATGACCCAAGGCAATGTGCCCCAACTCATGGGCGACAATAAATGCCATCCAGGCCCAAGAGTGATGATTCTTGCCGGTGACCAGCGCCGGACGATCTTCAAAAATCCCGGCAAGGCCGTCAAATTTCTTGATTCCTTTGCCTTGGGGAAGTTTGCTCAGGTGAACGACGGGCAAACCATGACGCCAACAAAAATCAAGCAGGTCTTTCAGACTGACCCATTGACCCTTGGCTAAAATCTCGGCTCGGATCGTTTGGGCGCTGAACCCCGCCACGGATTGATAGTCGGGTTGGCAGGCGTAGGCGGCTAATTTGGCGGCCTGTTCCGCTATGCCGCTGGCGATGGCCAAGGCGTTTTCGTCGGTTCCTTGTCGTTTTTTGAAACGGATCGTTGAGCCTTGGGTCAAGGATAACTCTTGGGTTTCGTCAACCAGGCGCCGGAAAGTGAGTCCTGTGCGTCGCGCAATGTAAGCCGCGGCTTCAAACACCGCCCCTTCCCGTTCTTCAAATTCATCGCACCACCAGTCGGGCAGTAGGGCGTCGCGGACGGTGGCGCGAGTTAGGCCAATACCGCCTAGGCGCCGATAAAGCGCCGTCATGGAAATACTCGGTTTGGATTGGGTGTCTAACATGGCGCCTCCTTCAGCCCCTTCGGCGCTTGTCCGGCTGAAATGCGTTTTAGTTTAATAGGTTTATTATGATCCGTATGGTATGTAAAGCGCCATCCCCCAGAAGACCGACCTTTATGTTCGCTTTCACCATCGAGACTCTAAGCGCCGCTCCCTTCGCCCGGAGTTGGCCGACCACCACGCCAAGGACTGGGAATCTTAGAAGTGGGAACGGGGTAAGCAGTTTCAAGCCCCGTATTTAATCTAAAAATGATGAACGGCAAAAACGAGCCAAAATACTCTCAAGCTGAGATGCAGGGCAATATTGTTAACTTTGAGACGGAAGAATCGACACTTGTTTACATTGACAACGACATTCTCCTCAAGCTATGCGCTTGTGATCTCTTTTGGAGTGCGATCAATACTCTGAAATTTGCCAAAAATAATTTAAGAGTTTTGGATAGTGCCCAGTATGTTTTCAGGAAGGTGAAGGATGACTCCAAACGTTCTGGCAAGCATAAGAAAAGCATTGCAGAAACATACGACTCAATTGACCCAATGATCAGGAAAAAGGCGATTGACGTGGTTGAGTGCCTTGAGACGGTAAAAGCAAACTCCTCTAATCCTTTCATTGATTTGAACAATTGTCCGGGGCTGGATCAAGGAGAAGCTATTCTAATTGAAGCAGCAATGACTCGAAGGTCGTTTTATTTTATGTCGGGGGATAAGAAATGTTTTCATTCGCTGGGGCGACATAAGGAATTGGCGGTGGCAAGAGAAAGGTTAAGTGGGCGGGTAATCTGTTTGGAGCAGGTCATCCGCTTGTTAATTGAAGTTGAGGGTTTTGAAAGAGTGCGCGATAAGGTTGTGCCTGTCCGAGAGTGCGATCAGGCGTTGAAGGTGATTTTTGGATCGGGTATGCTATCTGAGATGGAAAACAGTCTGGTGGCACTGTCTAACTATTTAGATAAGCTAAAGCGAGATTGCCCAGGGTTGTTAGCTCCGATTGGGTTGATCTAAAGTTAGCTCTTAATGACTGGCCAGAGATTAACCACCCCGCCCCTTCGGGGCACCCCTCCACGGGAGGGGAATCGTAACAGGAACTTATCTGCAATAAATTCCCCTCCTCTGGAGGGGTGGCAGGCGCCAGCCTGACGGGGTGGTCAAACCATTCAGCTACCCCAGCGCCGCTCTTTCCTCCGGTTCCCCCCCTTGGCGGCGTCCTGAGCTTGCCGAAGGAAGGGGTTAGGGGTGGGTCAAAAGGCTAAGAGAGTCTGGAACTCTCGCACAACACTCGAAAACCGATCGAGTTGCTACGGTCGACGGGACTGTCGTAGAGACGAGAAGCCGAACGGCAATACCAAAGATTGCTACCCCAACAACCGCCGCGTATGACTCTAATTTGAGAATAATTATCAATCCATGGACTTCCATCTGTCGGCGCATTTTTATAATTGTCGTGCCATTGATCTTCGCACCATTCCCAGACATTACCGTGCATATCGTAGAGTCCCCATAAATTTGGTTTCTTCTGTCCTACCGGATGAGTTTTAACGCCTGAGTTCCCACTATGCCAAGCATAGTCTCCTAACTGATTTTCATCATCACCAAAATAATAATGAGTTTGAGTTCCGGCTCGACAGGTATATTCCCATTCCGCTTCGCTGGGCAACCGATATATTTTGCCAATTATCTGGCTTAATTTTCTACAAAAATTTTGGCAAGCGTTCCAACTGACTCGCTCAACAGGATTTTTAGAATTATCTCGAAAATAAGAGGGATTATTTCCCATGACAGCTTGCCATTGTTCCTGAGTTACAGGATATTTACCTAGATAAAACTCTTTTACACTGACCTGATGAATAGGTTTTTCACAATCACTTTCATTAGATCCCATTAGAAAACTTCCCGCCGGAATCTTAACCAACTCTAATTTTACACCTCCAGGTAAAACCTCAGTTAAATTTTTTGGACTACCAGACGGAACTTTCATTTTAGGCATTGCTGGAACCGTAATCTTTGAAAGTAAATTTTGATTTATTTCTAAATAATTCCTCTTCCTTCCTTTCTACTGAGAAGAGCCGCTAACTGAGAAGGTGATTTCAATTTCACTATTTGCTGATTTGACGGCGCCGAGCTTTGCGGTTGCGCTTGAGTTATCCCCAAATCCTGTAACACTTCCCCAGCGCCGGTATAACGCTTCTTCGTGCCAAAAACGATCATCTTGTCCAACACAGCGCCGAACTGAGCGCTCACCGGATTCTTAACCAGATAATCCCGCCAGCGCCATTCATGTTCTCCCGCGTCAAACAAATCAAAGGGCGACACTCCCGTTAATAGATGTAAACAGGTTACCCCTAAACTATAGAGATCGCTGGCGTTGACCGCCTTGCCATTCATCTGCTCCGGCGCCACGTATTCCGCCGAGCCAATCACCGTGCCCGTCACCGAACGGTTTTGGGGAGTCACCGCCTTAGCGGCGCCGAAATCCACTAAGACTAACTTTTGATCCGCCTGACGGCGAATGATATTCTCCGGCTTAATGTCTCGGTGAATCACCTGATTGCGGTGGATAAAGTCCAATACCGGCAGAAGATCCGCCAACAGCGCCCGAATCTTCGCCTCGTTAAAGACCCCTTGCGCCGCCAACTCCTGGGCTAAATTCTGCCCCGCCACATATTCCTGCACCAAATACTGACGCTGATCCTCCGCGATAAAGTAGGCCAACAACTCCGGGATCTGGTTATGGCGCCCCAACTCGTCCAGGCGCTTAGCCTCTTCCTGAAATAACTCCGCCGCCTTACCAAAAGACCCAGAACTCTGTCCTTGAGGGAAAAACTGCTTAATCACACAGTGGGGCCGGGACGGCTTATCCAAGTCCACCGCCAAGAACGTTTTCCCAAATCCCCCCTGCCCAATCAGCTTCAGCGCCTGGTAACGCTCCTTTAACCAGAGCTTCTGACCGCACTTTTGACAAAATCGATGGGTTTCCGGGTTGACCGCAAGACAATCGGGGTTGAGACACTGACTCATGGCGCGACTAAGTACAGACCGATAGCTCTATCATGCCCCAAATCTTCCGGCTCGGCGCCGTTAAGCTAAGATAAGCTAACTTGAGTTGTTTTCATAGCTTATGGCCATTGCGACCAATATAGGCGACCTTATTACTTCTTCTCTAGAAATAGGCGGTGGTCGCCCCATGTTAACAGGAACAGCAACTTCTGTTCGTCGAATCGCTGTTTTATATCAACAAGGCGCCAGCGCCGAAGAAATTGCTCGGCGTCTCAGTCATCTGAGTCTTGCTCAAGTGTATGCCGCTTTGGCTTATTATCATGCCAATCGAGATGAAATCGAAGCGGATTTGCTGTCAGAAGATTTGACCTATTGGCAACTTGCTTCTTCGTTTGGTAACGGCGCTTGATGTATTGATCACGAGCAAAATATTACTGTATCTTGATGAAGACTCAATAGACGAAGATTTCATCAGGGCGCTAATCTCCCGGAATGTAGACGTCTTGACCGTTGCTGATGTTGGCATGCTCCATCGCTCAGATCAAGAACAAATTGATTGGGCTAGACAAAATAATCGGGTTATTTTTAGCTTTAATACCAAAGATTTTTATCGACTACACACAATTTTAATTAAGCGGGGCCTATCTCATGAAGAAATCATCCTTGCGCCACAACAGAGATATGGAATCGGTGACTTGACCCGCGGTATATTAACATTGATTGACAGTAAATCATCGGCAGAAATGCGGGGACAAGTCGAGTTTTTAAGTAATTGGATTTCCTGAGGCGGGGTTTAAGACACTGACTCATACGGTAGTAAGTCAGAAAGCTTGCTACTCGGCGCTACAAGAACAACAACCGCCACTCCAGTTTGTTGTAGATTTTGCTGGTAACGCAAATTTTGATCTGTTGTCAGGAGGATTGTGAAACCTGCCTGGCTCATAAGACGAAGTAACTCGCCATTTCTTTTCCCTGACCATCCCATTTCGACAACTGTGCGGATCTCGTAATCGGCAAGTTCGCGCTTTAAAGGTCGCGGGGCGCATTCGTCAAGCAGGATTCGCATGGGCTGTTAGCATTTCTTTGGCTAATTCAAGGGCGGCGATGGCCTGTCCGCGACTAACGCTGGGAAAATGGTCTAGAAAGACTTCTAGCGAATCGCCCGCTTCAAGATAATCAAGCAAGGTTTTTATGGGCACGCGAGTTCCGGTAAAGACCGGGGTTCCTCCTAGAATGTCGGGGTCGCTGTGAACAACATGAGAGGTTAACGCCATAATCACTATAGTCAAAGGACTACCAGTTTTTACGGTCATTATATCCTAAAGTTATCGAGTCGATCCGCTGTAAGATTCAGGCGCAAAGGCGCGTTAAGCAAAGACAACAGCGCCGCTCTTGCCTCCGGTTCCTCTCCTTGGAGGGGTTAGGGGTGGGTCTCTTCGGCGCTTGATCTGTTACGCTGTCGCTAACGCATCCTACAGGTATTTAATCTCTATCTCCTCGATGAATCGTATACACTATTGAGCCTGCTGATATATCGAGGTGGAATAGAGTCCTTGAAACCGTTATTGGGCTAAAAATTGGTCAAAAAAGCGCCGAATTTCGCCAAAAATTTCCTCGGATTCCGGGGAGTCGAATAAATAGAGATGCTCGGCGTGAGAAAGACCTTCAAAAACATGGAGATCCGCCCAGGCGCCGCGACGTCGTAGTTGGCGATGCACCCGAACCGTGTCGCTGAGAAACAGATCCCGAGCGCCGGAAATGAGAAGGGTCGGGGGGAAGCCGGTAAAATCGCCATAAACCGGTGAAATGAGAGGGTCTCGCCAATCCCCGGCGCCGCCGTAAAGTTTAGCCATGCCAGCAATCAGTCCGGTGTAGGAAATAGCGGCGCTATCCACATATTGCAGAGTGTTAATCGTGTCGCCCTGGGCCAAGAGATCCGCCCAGGGAGAGCAACAGGCCAGCGCCGCCGGTAGCGGCAAGCCCAACTCCCGTAATTTAAAGACCAGCGCCAGCATTAAATTTCCCCCGGCGCTAGCACCGATTAACCCGAGGTTTTGGGGCGCAAATTCCTCCGCCAGGGCCTGCCAGACCGCTAAAGCGTCTTCCAACGGCGCCGGGTAGGGATGGTCGGGACATTGCCGATAATCCACCGAGAAGACTTCAATTTGACCATGATAAGCCGCTAAAATACCTTCCCCGGTTCCTAACTCTCCCCCCGCCAAAGCAAAGCCGCCGCCGTGGAAATGAACTAGGCTCCGCGCTGGGTTTTCCGGCGCGATCCGGGACGGCGTCAGGCGATAAACGGTGACGCCATTGATGGTTTCAGCCCGACTTTGGACGGGAAAGCGTTGCCGCAATTTTTCCAGACGCAAGCGGCTGGCTTGGTCGTAAAGCGCCAGAGTTTTACGCCAGTCGTCTAAATCTTGGGGTTCCCGCTCGATGATCTCAATGGCGGCGTCGAGGGGTTGGGCGCAGGCTTTTTGCAGTTCGGCGCTGGCCGTCGCGGGGACGGGTAATCGGCGCTCCGGCAAGCGCCGGGTTTTAGGGGAGTTGGCCATGGCGGGATAGTTTCAAATTGGCGAGGGAGAAGAGAAAAATAACCCCAAAGAGGACTAAACCCACGGCGGCGGCGTAGTTGAGGTCGAGGTTTTGAAAGGCCAGCTCGTAGAGGTAATAAACGACGGTCTTGGTATGGTTTAAGGGGCCGCCCTGGGTCATAATATACACTTCCTCAAAGACCTTCAGCGCCGAAATGGAGGAAATGACGCCGACCAATAGTAAATAGGGACGCATGAGGGGCAGGGTAATATACCAATGGCGCTCCCACCCCCCGGCTCCGTCTAGGGCCGCGGCTTCGTAGAGATCCGCGGGAATGCCCTGCAACCCCGCTAAGTAAATCACCATGTAGTACCCCAGTCCCTTCCAAACAGTGACCGCCATGACGCTCCCCAGCGCCCATTGGGGACTGGTCAGCCAAGGAATCCCCTCCGTTAAGCCCAGCCAGCGCAGAGCTTGGTTAAGGACGCCGTCGGAGGCGTAGAGCGCCCGCCAGGCGATGCCCGCCACCACCATGGAGATAATGACCGGCGTATAAAAGGCGGCCCGGAACCCCGCCACGCCCCGGAGCTTTTGGTTAACGAGAACCGCTAGGACGAGGGGCGCTATCACCAAAAGGGGAACCACCCCCAACAAATAGAGGGCGCTGTTGCCGAGGGACTGCCAGAAGATCCGGTCTTGCCAGAGGCGCTGGAAGTTTTTCAATCCCACCCACTGGGGCGCCTGGGTTAAGTCCAAGTCGTATTGGGTAAAGCTAAGGGCGAAGGCTTGCCAGGCGGGGTAAAACACCGTTAGCCCGAGGATGATTAAAGCGGGCAGGAGAAAAAGGTAGGGCGTTAACCGGCGCTGGAAGGAAAACATGACGGCGGATGAGCGTAAACACGCTGATTTTATCCTCCCCTTGTCCCTCTTAGAAAGGCTAACGGCATCGGAGGGCGCTTATCGCGTTTGTCGGTGACGGCTCAAGCCCTATCCAAAGATGATTTTAATCCTGAGATAGTCCTGTACCTTTAGCGATGGTATCTATACCAATTCGTAAAGTTTCTTCAAGTTCTTTACCCAGCGCCGTGAAGGGATCTTGAGGGTCAGGCGCCGAAGGGGGTTGATCGTTAATAGGTTGGGGATTAAGATGGGTCGCTAATCGGCAAGATTTAGCGCGTTGGATTAGGGTATAAAATCGCTCACCTTGTCCCGCGAGAAAGCCGCCCCACCAAGCGCCGTGCCAGACGGGGAGGAAGGGTAGGTGACCTTTCGGCGCTGTCAGGGAACGATAACCTTGTTCCTACGTCTCGCCCTCCGGCGTTTTTTTTGCGGGTTAGGTGGAGAGGAGCGGTAGTGTGAACGATATGACTCGCTCTATTGTTATCCGGCAAGATGAAATTAAGAAAATATAGCATTTACAACTGAGTCGTGAATAAAGTCCATGCCAGCCTTTTACCCATCTGGGTTTTAAGGCAGGAGGGGTTTAGATCTTACATGTAAATGCTATATAGCAGGCCTAAATGGGTGGTGAACGCAATCAAAGGATTATCCCCCCCAACCCCCCTTGGAAAGGGGGGCGCAAATCGAACCCTGTTCATGATTCATTTAGTCCCGCTATAGTACCCCTTGAGGAGTTCAACCATGGTTTAATTGTCCTGTCACTATTGGAACTACCTTTGCGGCTAGGTTAACGGCGCCGTCAACCGATAAACTGTTTTCAGGAATTAAAATTCAGAAGAGTCAATAAACCCTTGAAACAATCTTCTCCCGACTACGTTATTGCTCTCGAAAACATTTACGGGCCGCCCAGTCAGGCCGGGTTTGGCAGCGCCGTTTTTTATGAGAAACTCTCCCCAAAAACAGAGCTAACGGCAACCGCCTTAAAATACTACCGCTACTTTGTGGGAGAACTGTGGGCGCGTTATGGGGAAACTCGCTGGATGAGCCAGTGGAAAGAAGTTTACACCCGTAAAGCCGGCGCTGATATTGTCAGAGAAATAAGCGCCATCACCGACGGGGCGGCCCGGCAGTCTCTTCCCCTATTATTTGAGGTCAATGAAGGCGCTCAAAGCGCCGAGCAGGCGCTGTCTATGGCGTACGACGATGTCAGCGTCACAAAGTTGAGTGTTTATAACCTAGGGGATGGCGGAGCGATGTCGGGATTATTGATTGCTGGGCGACGTCAAAATGGCGAGACTGTCATTGTGGTCTGTTTGTTGGATTAGGCGACTGAACCTAAAGATTCGACCGTAAATAAGCCTCGATAAAGGGATTAAGGTCGCCGTCCATTACCCCGGCCACATCCGCGGTTTCCACGTTCGTCCGTAAATCCTTCACCAACTGATAGGGATGGAAAACATAGTTACGAATTTGGTTGCCCCAGGCCGCTTCCACCATATCGCCTCGAATTTCGGCGATCTCCTTAGCCCTCTGCTCCTGGGCGATGATCAAAAGCTTGGCTTTCAGAATGGCTAGCGCCTTCTCCTTATTTTGGAGTTGCGACCGCTCCTGGGTGCAACGGACGGAAATCCCCGTGGGTAAATGGGTCACGCGAACTGCGGTTTCCACTTTATTGACGTTTTGTCCCCCCTTGCCGCCGGAACGGGAAGTGCTAATCTCTAAATCCTTTTCGGGAATCTCCACTTTGAGAGCGTCTTCCTCCAGCAGAGGCATCACCTCCACCCCCGCGAAACTGGTTTGGCGCTTGTCGTTGGCGTTGAAGGGGGAAATGCGAACCAGACGATGGGTTCCCTTTTCTCCCCGGAGGTAGCCGTAGGCGTAGGCGCCGGTAATTTCCAGGGTGGCGGATTTAATGCCCGCTTCCTCTCCCTCGGAGATTTCGTCGATTTGCACTTTATAACCCTGTTTTTCCGCCCAGCGGCTATACATGCGCAGAAGCATTTCCCCCCAATCCTGAGCGTCCGTTCCCCCGGCGCCGGCGTTAAGGGTCAAAATAGCGCCGCCCCGGTCGTAGGGGCCGGAGAGCAATTGTTGTAATTCCCACCGCTCTAAAGCTTGGGTTAAGGACGGAATAATCGTCTGGGCCTCTTGCCAGAGCGCCGGATCTTCCTCTTCCGCCAATAATTCCAGCAGAGCTTGACCGTCCTCCCACTGTTGGCGCCAGTCTTCCAGTTGGGCCAACGGCGCTTTGAGTTCGCTTAGGCGCTGGAGGGTCTGTTGCGCTTGCTCCGGCTGGTCCCAAAAATCCGGCTGGGCGGAAACTTGTTCGAGGTCTTGGATTTGGGCGAGGCGAGCGGGGGGGTCAAAGATAGTCCTGGGCTTTGCCCAGGCGCTGATCCAGTTGCCCAAGTTCTCGTTTTAAATCGCTGAGGTCGCCGTTGGCCATAGTCCTAGGTTCAGATTCGCGCAAAGACTAGAAAAAATCGTCGTCTAATTGTACATCCCAATGGGCGGAGAGCACTTGGGTGAGGACGGCTTCCAGAGCGGCGGCGTCGAAGGGCGGGGGCGTGGGGGGCGGCGTCGGCGCCGCCAGGGGCGTTAGCTCCAGTTGCCGGTTATCCTGAACGAGGGTCAACACCGATTGTTGGCCGATTTGCGTCAGTTTCAGGTAGTCAAAACTCTGGACGTTCAGGTAAAGGGATTGGTTGACCACGATGGTCGCCTGAGCGGGATCGGCGAACACCGCTAAGATCCACCCCTCCCCTTCGCTGTAGTGCAGATCTTCTAAAGTGTAGCGATAGCGCACCCGGCTCAGGCTATTGAGGACGCGTTTCATGTCTTCCTTCTGGACAAGGAGACCCCGGTCGATCACGCAGGGCGCCGGCAGAGGCGGGGAATAGGGGTCGGAGTTCATGGCGTTGGGGGGATAACGGGATCAGAAGTCATAGCATCGGTTCCATCCGAGCGCCGCTTTCCCCCAAAAATCGCTCAGATTCAAGTCTGTTTCAAGAGAGAGGAAGACTGCTATTTTAGGGTCGGGAGGGCAAGGTCGGATTCTTCGGAGATCGGCGATCCCCGATTATTTTCATCTTAGCCCAGGACTTGATAACGAATTTTTAAGATTTTTCTGAGCGTTAACTTCACCCTTCCGCTTGCCGTTTTTCCTCTGGGATCTAAAATTGCCGCAAAAAACGGAGGTCGCTGGCATAAAGGCGCCGAATGTCGTCGATTTGATGGAGCACCATGGCGAAACGCTCCACGCCAAAACCGGCGGCGAAGCCCGCGTAAATTTCCGGGTCATAGCCCACGGACTGGAGCACGTTGGGATCGACCATACCGCAACCCATCACCTCCAACCATTTCCCCCGCCACTGGACGTCCACCTCCGCCGAGGGTTCCGTAAAGGGAAAATAACTGGCCCGGAAGCGCACCGGTAGACTTTCTCCAAACATTTGGCGCACAAATTCCTCTAACGTTCCCTTCAGGTCGGTAAACTTTAACCCCCGGTCTACAGCTAACAGTTCCACCTGATGGAAAACCGCCGAATGGGTGGCGTCCACCGTGTCCCGACGATAGACCCGCCCCGGCGCCACAATGCGGATGGGGGGTTGATGGGTTTCCATGTAGCGAATCTGAACCGGGGAGGTGTGGGTGCGGAGCAGGCGCCCGTCCGCGAGGAAGAAAGTGTCCTGCATATCCCGGGCCGGGTGGTCCGCGGGAATATTCAGCGCCTCGAAGTTATAGTAATCCGTTTCCACCTGGGGGCCGGTGGCCACGGTGTAGCCCAAACCGACGAAAATATCCAGCACCCGATCAATGGTCTGGGTAAGGGGATGGGAGCGCCCCTGGGGACGAGAGACCCCCGGCATGGTGACGTCGAGGGTTTCTGCGGCTAACCGGGCGGCGATTTCCGCCTCTTGGAGTTCCTGTTTGCGGCTTTCTAACTGATTCTGGAGCGCCTCTTTCACCTCGTTGGCCACGGCGCCGATTTGGGGGCGCTCTTCGGCGCCGAGTTTGCCCATCCCCTTGAGAATGAGGGAGAGTTCTCCTTTTTTACCCAGATAATGAACCCGCAACCGCTCCAGCTCCGGTAAATCCGTCGCGGCGGAGATGGCGGCTTGGGCGGCGCTTTGCAGGGTTTGTAATTCGATCGCGAGGGGGGAGGTCATAGGGCTGGGGTCAAAAATCAGGCTCTATTTTATCCCCAATGCCGACTCAGGGCCCATCCAAATCCTCGGCGCCGGGGCGGCCCAGAGGGGGGAGGGGTTCGCGCCAGGGGGCGAAGACGGGCAGAAGCGCCAAGCCAGGGAGAGAGGCCAGGAAACTGAGAATGAAGAAGAGGGGCCAGCCGGTATTTTTCGCGAGGACGCCCGCGGGGGAAACGACAATATTTTGGCTAAAGGCGTAGAGGCTAGAGAGAAGGGCGTATTGGGTGGCGGAGTATTCCCGGTTACAGAGACTCATGAAAAAGGCCAAAAAGGCCGAGGTGCCTAGACCGGCGGAAAAGTTTTCTAAATTGATGGTCAGAATCATGGCCGGGTAATTTTGCCCGATATTTGCCAGCGCCACATAGGAGAGGTTGCTCAGCGCCTGAACGGCGCCGAAGATCCAGAGGGAGCGGTTAATGCCCCAGCGGTTGAGGAACACGCCCCCCGCTAAGGTTCCAATAATGGTGGCCAGCAGTCCCATGCCCCCCTTAATCGCGCCGACGTCGGTTTGACTAAAGCCGATTTGGAGGAGAAAAGGGGTGGACATATTGTTGGCGATGGCGTCTCCCAATTTGTATAAAACAATAAACAGGAGAATCAGCAAACCGCCCTGAACGCCCTTCCGCCGGAAAAAATCCTGAAAGGGTTCCACCACCGCCCGCCAAAGACTGGCAGGAATTTGAGCCGGGGCCGGAGGTTCCGGCGCCCACCAGGTGGCTAGTAACCCTAGGGCCATTAACAGCGCCATTAATCCATAGACCTGACCCCAGGGAAGAACGTCCGCCAAAATCAGCGCCAAAGACCCCGTCACTATTAGGGCGGCTCGGTAGCCGAGGACAAAAACCGCCACCCCGGCGCCCATTTCCGGCTCCTCTAAAATATCGGTTCGGTAGGCGTCCGCGGCGATGTCCTGGGTGGCGCTCAAGAAAGCGACGGCCACGGCGTTAACCGCCAGTAACTGTAAACCCAGTCGGGGATTTTGCGTCCCCATCAGACCGATGGCGAGAATTAAACCCAGTTGGGTGAGCAGTAGCCAACCCCGGCGCCGATCCCCCAGGGGCGGCCGGTAACGGTCTAAAAGGGGCGACCAGAAAAATTTCAGGCTATAGGGCAGAGCCGCTAGACTAATAAAACCAATTTGTCCCAGATCCACCCCCTCCGTGGTCATCCAGGCCTGAAGCGTCTGACTGGTGAGAAAGAGCGGCAAGCCCGACGCAAAGCCCAAAAACAACAGGGCCGACATCTTGCGATTCAGGAAAACCTTGAGAACATTCAGGGCCATAGACGGGGAAAAAGGGAAAGACCCCACTATAGCGCCGCGTCTTCTTCCTTCGAGCGCCGTCAGATTGTAACAAAACCAATGCTTTACATTTACAAAACTTTATGATACCCTAGGAGGGCTAGGGGTAAATACGGAGAGCTGAGCATCGTCGGTTGCCGCTCTGAAATCGCCGTCCCCAGTTTTTAACAATAACTTTCTTGCGGATTCAGCCCATGTTGGTCATTTCAGTCGCGGCTTTGGTTTTTTCGGCGCTCACCGCCTTGGCGTTCCTTCAGGTCAGAGAAGAAGCCGTGAAAGTGAGCCTCGCTTGCCTTTCTATTCTTGGCACCTTGTGTACTCTCCTGCTGGCGCCCTGGTTTCTAAAGCTTTCCCTTGCGCTGATTCCCTTCGCTCTAGAGCGCCTTTATCGGTCTTCTCTCTTTTGGGATTAGGCTATAGCGGTTTGCAGACTGGCAAGAACGACGTTTGTTTGCCCTCATCCCCCAGCCCCTTCTCCCAATTCTGGGAGAAGGGGAGCCAAAACCCGATTTATATCTAGGTTTAAAAGTCCCTCTCCTAAAGAGAGCTACCGTGTATACCCCAGTGTCAAAACCCCCTCTAACTCCCCCTTGGTAAGGGGGAGAACCAGAAATCTTTGTTCCCTCCCCTTGCCAAGGGGAGGGCTAGGGAGGAGTTCTTGAGAGAATTTCAGAAATTGTTTGAGTTATGTATACGCGGTAGCCCAAAGAGAGAGGGTCAGACCTACCGAGAATGTCCCTAAGTCAAGAGAATACCGCTATAGTTTCCGCTGGCGTCGGAGCTAAAAACTCTTCGAGGGATTGGAAATTGACGCCTTCCCCCTGGGGAACGAGGCTTTGTCGATAGAATTTCGGCGGTTCCCCGCCTTCCCCCGCCACAAAGACTTTCGCCTGGTGTCCTTGACTTAACACCTCCCGGCGCTCCCGGGATTCGTAGGCGTAGATAATCAATAAATCCCCCGGTTGACAGAGGAGCGCGGCGCCGCCGTTGGGGCAGATTTCGCCGCTCCCGCGCCGGCCGGGAATAGCGTAGGTGGAAAAGCGCCGACCGTTGTTGAGATTAATAATATCGACTTCTTCTAGGGGCAAAATACCGACCTGATTTAATAATTCAGGATCGATGGTAATACTGCCCACATAATTGAGGTTAGCTTCCGTCACCCGCACTCGATGGAGCTTGGCGTGCATCAATCGAATCAGTCCCATGAGTCTCGTCCCGCGGGGTTAATCCCAAATCAAAGGCTTACAATAACTCCTTTTTCTCGGCGCTCTCAAATAAGTCCCCAAGAATCCAGACCTAGATTTTACCAGTAATTCTCCAAAATGGAAGAATGGGGGAGCGCCGCGGGCGGATTGGGCTAAACTATTAGGGGTTTTTTCCGTTAACCCAGACCCTTCTCTTTTTCCGACTCTGGCTTCATGACCGCCGCCCATCCCCTCGGCGCCCATCCCCAGGCGCTGGAGCAGTCCCTTAAATACTATTTTGGCTACGATAGCTTTCGTCCGGGCCAACGGGAGATTATCGAACAGGCCCTGCAAGGACGGGACGCGCTGATTATCATGCCCACCGGCGGCGGCAAATCCCTCTGTTTTCAACTGCCGGCGCTCCTGCAACCCGGGGTGACCCTAGTGGTGTCGCCGTTAATCGCTTTAATGCAGGACCAAGTGACGGCGCTGGTGGAGAACGGCGTCGGCGCCACTTTTTTAAATAGCACCCTCGGCGCCAAGGAAACCCAGGAGCGGGTGGCGGCTATTTTAGCGGGAAAAATTAAGCTCCTCTACCTGGCGCCGGAACGGTTGCTGTCCGCCCATTTTCTCGAATTTTTAGAAACCCTCTTTCAAAAGGTGGGAGTGGCTTTTTTAGCCCTAGACGAAGCCCATTGCGTCTCCGAGTGGGGCCACGATTTTCGACCGGAGTACCGGCAACTGAGCCAAATCCGGCGCCGTTATCCCCAACTGCCCATCATGGCGCTGACGGCCACGGCGACGGCCCGGGTGCGTCAGGATATTGTTCAACAGTTAAACCTCAAAACCCCCCATCTCCACGTTTCCAGTTTTAACCGCCCCAATCTTTACTATGAGGTGATAACCGGCGCCGCGGATCGGTTTGGACAACTCTTGGCCCGGGTGAAAAGCGCCGAAGGGTCCGGCATTATTTACTGCCTGAGTCGGAAAACGGTGGATCAGGTGACGGCGCGACTCCAGACGGAGGGGATCGCCGCTTTACCCTACCACGCGGGGATGACGGACAAGGCTCGACAGGAGAATCAAACTCGGTTTATTTGCGACGACGCTCAGGTCATGGTGGCCACCATCGCCTTTGGCATGGGCATTAATAAACCCGACGTGCGCTTTGTCATTCATTACAATTTACCCCGCAATTTGGAGAGTTATTACCAGGAAGCCGGGCGGGCCGGACGGGACGGCGAAAAAGCGAGATGCACGTTATTTTTGAACTACGGCGATATTCGTAATTTAGAGTATTTCATTAAACAAAAAAGTAACCCCGAGGAACAGCGGGTCGCCCACCACCAACTACAACAGGTGCTGGAATACGCGGAAGCCACGGAATGTCGGCGCTCGGTGCAGTTGAGTTATTTTGGCGAATTTTTAAGCGGTAATTGTCGGCGCTGTGATAATTGTCTGGCGGATCATCCCCTGGAGGATTGGACGACGGAGGCGATGAAATTTCTTTCCTGCGTGGCTCGTTGCCGGGAGCGCTACGGCATGACCTATATTATTGAAGTTCTGCGGGGGGTTTCTAATCCCAGAATTCGGGAACGGGGTCACGACCAACTCTCCACCTACGGCATTGGCAAAGACCGCACCGGGGAGGAGTGGAAGCAATTGGGGCGCTCTCTCCTCCGCCAGGGATTTTTAGAGCAAAGCGCCGACGGTTACGGCATTTTAAAACTGAACGCGAAAAGCTGGGAGGTGATGCGGCGGGAGCAAACGGTTCGCCTAGTGGTGACGAAACCCCGGCAGAGCGGCGAGGATCTGAAACCCAAAGCTAGGGAAATCGAAGAACTTTACGAGTATCTCCGGCGCTTGCGTAAACAGTTGGCCGATAAACAAGGGATTCCCCCCTATATGATTTTCGCCGACTCGACTCTGCGTTTAATGGCCCGCAGTCGCCCTAAAACGCCCGAGGCGTTTCTCAAGGTTTCCGGCGTGGGTCAGCATAAACTGGATCAATACGGTAAGGAGTTTATCAGCGCCATCGGCGCTTATTTAGAAGATCTACCGATGAGTCAATGATATTTATAGCCTCTACGGATGAGTCATGAAGGCAATCCTATGATGCTCCCCCCAGCCCCCCTTAGCAGGGTTGGCAGGGGAGGGTCTAATCAAAGTCTGTTCATGATTCGTTTAAATTGGGGATATGGAGTCCGCCGCTCTAAATAGACGTTAATGGCGGGCGCTTTATGGGCGGAGCGCCGTTTCAACTCGGGGATTGGCCCCAGATAAACCTCGGCGCCGGCAAACCTAAATCTAGCGCCGCGGTCAGGGGCGAGCAGAGGAAGAGGGCCCAAAAGGGCGCCGAAGAACAATGAGCGCCGTAACGGAGCGCGAAGGTTAACCCCGCCAAGCTCAAAGCCCAGAGCGCCCGTCCCCAGGGATGGTCGGGGGCGGAGCGGGGGTCGGAAATCATAAAAAAGGCGAAAACTAAGAGACTGCCGCTCCCTAAATGACGCCAAGCTAGCGCCGGGGGCCAACCGAGCCAGAGAGTTCCCGCCAATTCTAGAGCGCCGTAACTCCCCAAAAAAACGGCCGTGGTTTCCCAGCGCCCCACTTTGCCCAGGATCAAGCCCCCGGCGCCGAGGAAGAGGGCCGCCAGCCAGGGAGCGTTCCCCCATTGTCCCGGCGAAATCCAAGCGTCCCGGCTCAGGAGAAGGGCGGTAATAATGCCGAAGTTGGCGGGGTTAAAGAGGTGTTTGCCGTTAATTTGGATCAGAAACTTACTGGCAATGGCCGCGGCGCCGGCCAGTAGGAAAGTTGAGCCGTGGTTCCCCCGCAGAAGCAGGGATAATCCTAAAGCGGTGATAACGGCGCTTTTCAGCGCCGGAGCCAGAGCGACTAAATCCCCCCAGGGCAAGTCTTTAGCGCAAACGACCTTATTTTTGTCGGGATCTAAGCCTTGACTCAGCGCCGTGAATATCGCTTGGCTTCCCAAACAAACGAGCAGTAACTCCAGCAAAGGCAAACCGGGATTAGCCCAATCTCTAGCCCAGACGCCTAACCCTAAAAAGGCCGAGAGAAAGCCGATTTGCCAATCCCTCGGATCGGCCTCGAATTTAAGGTTAAAGATTGCCATAAACCGGAATCGCCGCCCCCCGCAGATCCCCCGCCGCCTCGGAGGCTAAAAAGCAAATGACTTGCCCCAAAGATTCGGCGCTGACCCAATCCCCGGCGCCCATACTTTCCCGATTACTGGGGGTGTCGATGACGCTC
This sequence comes from Cyanobacteria bacterium RI_101, assembly GCA_016471375.1. Taxonomy (GTDB): domain Bacteria; phylum Cyanobacteriota; class Cyanobacteriia; order Cyanobacteriales; family Microcystaceae; genus Synechocystis. The sequence goes on along the minus strand of WGLZ01000049.1, from coordinate 3,880 downwards.
GGGAGAACTGTATTGGCGGTGACGTTTGTTCCCTTGGTTTCAGCGGCGATCGCCTGGGTGAGGGCGACGACGCCGGCTTTCGCCGCGCAGTAGCCCGCCAGTCCCGCGCCGGGTTCCCTCGCCCCCTTGGAGCCGACGGTGACGATGCGGCCGTAGTTATTTGCGAGCATTCCCGGCAGACAATACTTACAGAGGAGAAAGGTTGTTTCTAAATTTAAGGTAAACAGCGCTCGCCAATCCCCTAGGGAAAACTCGGGGGTGGGCCCCATATTAAAGCCTCCCGTCAGGTGAATGAGAACGTCCACTCGACCCAGATCTTGGATTAATTGAGCCACGGCGCTTTCCTGGGTCAAGTCCGTTTTCACAAACTGAATCTTCGGGAAATCCTCCGGGGAGAGTCGGGCCTTGAGAGGCGCTAAGCGGTCTTCCCGACGATAGGGAATCGCCACCTGGGCCCCCTGGGCGAGGACGAGGGGCGTCACCCCCAACCCTAACCCCCCGGCTCCCCCTGTGATCAGTACTTTTTTGCCTTGCATGGCTTAACCTCAATCGGACTACAATGGACGGGCAAGAATGGGAAGCCAAAAATGATTCTCCGAGAGATTCCGAGCCGTAGAACTTGTGCGGATGTTAGCCCCCACAGCGCTTTCTGATTCGCCCCTCCAGTCGGCCTGTTTTCAGCCTACCCACGCCTACTCGTCTCTACGCTATGCTAATCTGCCCGCAATGCAACTTCGAGAATCCCAATCGCAATAACTTTTGTCAAAAGTGCGGCGCTTCCCTCACCCATCATCCCTGCCCGGCCTGCGGCGCCGACGTTCCCTTTGCCGAGCCGTTTTGTCCCAGTTGCGGGGCGGTCGCGGGGAAACTCCTCACGGTTTTAACCCGCAATCCGGCGCTAGGGGAGTCTTTCGCCGCGGAGCAGGCGACCCTCTACGAAAATTGTCTGGATATTGGCCAACGCTACCGTCTGCTAGCGCCGGAGGGTCAACCCGCCCTCCAGCCCCTCGGCTCGGGTTTATTGCGGGGGCAGATTGTCGATTGCCAACCCCTCCAGCCCTCGATTTTAAAGGTGCTTTTCGCTCAGCAGGCGGAATTTTTAAGCCGCCTACCGGAGTTGGAGCCAGACGCCATTGTTCAAGACCCCCAGTGGCAAACTCTCGGCTTACCGATTGTAGCCCTTCCCTACCTCCAGCGCCGGGAACTCTGCCCCAAAATCCCCGAGGTTTACGACGCTTGGCGGGAAGGCGATTTGGAAGTGACGCTGTTGGAGGAGCGTCAGAGTTGGCCCCGTCTGGATGAACTCCTAGCCCAGGAAACGGTTCCGCCCCTGCAATTAGCGTTTTGGCTCAATCAATTGCTCCTGCTCTGGCAAGCCCTCGCTCCCCATCATCTGGCCCAAAGCCTCTGTCTGCCGGACAATATCCGCCTGGACGACGACCAGCACATCGCCTTAGCCCATCTTTACCCCGACCCCGACCCGGCGCCGAAACTGGAAGACTTTGCCCAGGCGCTTCAGACTCAATTCGCCCAGGCGCCCCAAACCGCGCCCGAAGAACTTTTAGCCCTACTCTCCCCCCTCTGGGGCGATCCCCCCGCGGCGCTGGCGGACGTCTTTCCCCAAATCGCCCATTTTGTCCAACACCTGGAACCCTCGGAACCCCTTGACTCCGAAGCGGAGGACTTTCCTGAATTTTCCCTCGAAGATTTAGAAGACGTAGAGGAAGGAGCCCTCCCCGGCGAACTCCTCAACACGGCGCCGGAGTCGAATCGGGTCAATAACTCGGAAGCGGACGATATTCCCACCGCTGTTTTACCCATGCAACTGGTGAGCCTGACAGACGCGGGCTACACGGATCGGGGCCGGAACCGTCCCCACAACGAAGATTATTTTGGCATCCACACCCGGGTGGAAACCCAACGCAACAATCACGGCAAACAAGTGCAGGCCCAAGGACTTTATATCGTCTGCGACGGTATGGGGGGTCACGCCGCCGGGGAAGTGGCCAGCAAACAGGCGGTGACCACGCTTCAGACGTTTTTCCGCGATCGTTGGCGGAACCAGTTTCCCGCTCCGGGAACCTTAATTGAGGCCATCGCCCAAGCTAACGACGACATCTACGGCGTCAATTTAAACAACGCCAGTTCCGGGAGCGGCCGCATGGGCACCACCCTCGTGATGGCGCTGGTTCAGGACACCAAGGTCATGGTGGCCCACGTTGGGGACAGTCGTATTTATCGCATTACCCGCAAGGGCGGATTGGAGCAGTTAACCGTTGACCATGAAGTCGGACAACAGGCGATCCAAAACGGGCTAGATCCCAAAATCGCCTATTCTCGCCCCGACGCCTACCAACTCACCCAAGCTATCGGCCCCCACGACAGCAAGTTCGTTCAACCCGATGTGCGAGTCTTGGATATTGAAGAGGATTGTTTAATCTTTCTCTGCTCCGACGGGATTTGCGACAATGACTTGGTGGAAGAAAACTGGGAAACTTATCTTTTACCCCTGATTAGCTCTAGCCAAGACCTAGAGCGGGGTCTGCGGAAACTGATGGAGTTCGCCAACGAGTTCAACGGCCACGACAATCTCACCGGCGTTTTAGTCCGTCTTAAAGTCCGGCCCCAAATCCCCGTCGACGTCTGGTAAGTCCGGCGCCGATTGCCGATAAGATAGGGGAATCCTAATCTTGCCCACTCTTCTCAGGACGCTCCCCGCTATGCCCCAACAGGCCGTAGGCGTTATCCAAACCCTAGGTTTTCCCGCGGTTCTCGCCGCCGCCGACGCGCTGGTTAAGGGCGGTCGGGTAACCTTGGTTTATTACGATTTGGCGGAGCGGGGGGAATTTCTAGTGGCGTTTCGGGGGCCGGTCTCCGAAGTGAAACAGGCCATGGCCGCCGGTTTAGCGGCCGCGGAAGGGACGGCCGGCGGGGAAGTGGTCAGTCATTACATCGTCCCCAATCCCCCGGAAAACGTCCTGGCGGTGCTCCCGGTGGAATACACGGAAAAAGTGGCGCAATTCCGCGGTTAGCGCCAGGATACGTATCCTCGCTTAACTCGCCGCCCGCCACAGACTGCGAAACTATTTTTCAGCCCGAGCGCCGTCTTGAGTGAGGATATCACTATTTTCAGAGTCGTTAAAGCTCAAGTTATATTTTGTCAAGATAAAAATCTCTTCTCCCGCATCTTGATAAGACTTATTGGCGCTCAGTAGTAGGGAGCGTTTTTGTAAATAAGGGCTGATTTGACGATGACTCTCTATTCTTAACTTTTTCGCTTGCTTACTCGTCAATGTCAACGTGCCTACAATACTATTCATTGTCCGAGGCCGTCTCGCTGTGGTTTCCGTTGTTTCTTCGACAAAAAAAAGGGCTATTTGAGGACTTACATGAGTTAGAACTTGGTCACGTACTACCATCTTGATAGTTTCCAAGTTGCTCATCTCTCCTGGATGGTCTAATTTCCAGAGGGCTACTGCTAGTTCTTTAGTGTGATGGTCAATATAAGCTTTTAATTCAGGTGTCGTTTTGAATTCTTGGTTGGATGATTGATTTTTAGCTATTGTAGTGATTTAAATATACCTTGAAATACACAAAAGTTCAATGAGTATTTCTACTTGTTGCAAACTTGAGATGCTCCCGATTAGCGCTCCTCTGCAAATCTTCCATCCCCCTCCGCTAAAATCAAACCACCCCCAGCGCCGTGTCCCCTATGCTGATTACCGATCTGCGCTCCCTTCCTAACGCCGACGAGCGCCCCGACGCCGACGATACCCCCGTGGATAACGAAGACCAAAACTTTTTGCCCAATCTGCTCCTCGCCACCCTTTATCGGATCTGGCAGGAGCGTCAGGATTGGTTTTTCGCGGTGGATATGGGT